>JAGREA010000168.1 GCA_020446745.1 Rhodobacterales bacterium
CATGGTGTTTCCGGTGTCCACCCACAACTACGAACTGCGCTACTGGCTGGCCGCTGGCGGCATCCACCCGGGCTTCTATTCCAAGACCGACATCACCGGCCAGATCAAGGCCGAGGCCCTGCTGTCCGTCACCCCGCCGCCGCAGATGCCCGCCACCCTGGAGGCCGGCACCATCTACGGCTACTGCGTGGGCGAGCCGTGGAACCAGCAGGCCGTGTTCAAGGGCATCGGCGTGCCGGTGATCACCGACTACGAAATCTGGAAGGACAACCCGGAAAAGGTGTTCGGCGTGTCGGCCAAGTGGGCCGGGGAAAACCCCAAGACCCACCTGGCCGTGGTCAAGGCCCTGATCCGCGCCGCCCAGTGGCTGGACGAGAACAACAACGCCAACCGGCCCGAGGCGGTGAAGATCCTGGCCAAGTCCGAATACGTGGGCGCCGACGCCGAGGTCATCGCCAACTCCATGACCGGCACCTTCGAATACGAAAAGGGCGACAAGCGCGCGGTGCCCGACTTCAACGTGTTCTTCCGCTACAACGCCACCTATCCCTACTACTCCGACGCCGTGTGGTACCTGAGCCAGATGCGCCGCTGGGGCCAGATCCCGGAAGCCAAGCCGGACGGCTGGTACCACGACATCGCCAAGAAGGTGTACCGCCCGGACATCTACCTGCAGGCCGCCAAGATGCTGGTCGCCGAGGGCAAGGTGAAGGCCGAGGACTTCCCCTGGGAGACCGACGGCTTCCGCCCGCCCCAGACCCAGTTCATCGACGGCATCACCTTCGACGGCCACACCCCCAACGCCTACCTGGAGCAGTTCCCCATCGGCCTGAAGGGGACCCAGCGGGTCGAGGGCAACGAAATCGTCGCCAGCAAGTGATCCACCCCCGACGGGAAGGCGGGGGACCGCACCATCCCCCCCTTCCCCACGCGGCGAGAATAGAAGGATATCCCCCATGAGCACCGCCACCACCACGACGGCCGATACCGGCACGGCCGCGCCTCCGGCCCGGGACAAGACCCGGGACCGGGCCGCCGGCAAGGAACGGCTGCACGCCCGCATCAACAAGGCCGCCGGCTTCCTGTCCGTGGTCGGCCTGGGCTGGATCACCCCGATCCTGAAGATGGCCGCCGGCGACAGCCCCAAATCGCAGATCGGCGAGCTGTGGCGCGGCCTGGGCGTGCCCCTGGTCGCCATCCTGGCCTTCCTGGCCCTGTGGGGCAACCTGGCCCCCCTGGTCAAGACCAGCCTGGGCGAGATCCCCGGCCCGGCCCAGGTGTGGGAGCAGACCGTGAACCTGTACGCCGACCACCAGGCCGAGCGGGCCAAGGCCGCGGCGTTCTACGAGCGCCAGGAAAAGCGCAACGCCGCCAAGCTGGCCAAGAACCCCGACGCCGAGGTGAAGATCCGCCAGTACACCGGCAAGCCCACCTACATCGACCAGATCCTGACCAGCCTGCAGACCGTGTTCATGGGCTTCCTGATCGGGTCGCTGGTGGCCGTGCCCCTGGGCGTGTTGTGCGGCCTGTCGTCGGTGGTCAACGCCGCCTTCAACCCGCTGATCCAGATCTTCAAGCCGGTGTCGCCCCTGGCCTGGCTGCCCCTGGTGACCATGGTGGTGTCGGCCCTGTACGTGACCGACGACCCGATGTTCGAGAAATCGTTCCTCACCTCGGCCATCACCGTCACGCTGTGCTCGCTGTGGCCCACCCTGATCAACACGGCGGTGGGCGTGGCCTCCATCGACAAGGACCTGATGAACGTGGGCAAGGTGCTGCGCCTGTCGTGGGGCAACCAGCTCACCAAGCTGGTGCTGCCCAGCTCGCTGCCCTTCATCTTCACGGGTTTGCGCCTGTCCCTGGGCGTCGGCTGGATGGTGCTGATCGCCGCCGAAATGCTGGCCCAGAACCCGGGCCTGGGCAAGTTCGTGTGGGACGAGTTCCAGAACGGCTCGTCGCAGTCCCTGGCCAAGATCATGGTCGCGGTGTTCACCATCGGCGTCATCGGCTTCCTGCTGGACCGCGTGATGCTGGCCCTGCAGACCATGTTCACCCACCAGGCCACCCGCTGACGCACCGGAAAACGGAGAACCGCCATGGCGATCGTTGAACTAAAGGGTGTCGGCAAGGCCTATGGGACCGGCGCCGAACGCACCGAGGTGCTGAAGGACATCAACCTGGAGATCGACGAGGGCGAATTCGTCGCCATCGTCGGCTTCTCGGGGTCGGGCAAGACCACGCTGATCAACATGATCTCGGGCCTGGCCACCCCCGATACGGGCGAGGCCCTGCTGCGCGGCCGGCCCATCAAGGGGCCGGGGCCGGAACGGGGCCTGGTGTTCCAGAGCTATTCCCTGATGCCCTGGCTGACCGTGGCCGACAACGTGGGCCTGGCCGTGGATGCCGTGCACAAGGGCCGGCCCAGGGCCGAGCGGGCCGACCTGACCCGCAAGTACGTGGACATGGTGGGCCTGTCCCACGCCCTGGACCGGCGGCCGGCGGAACTGTCGGGCGGCATGCGCCAGCGGGTGTCCGTGGCCCGGGCCCTGGCCATGGACCCGGAAATCCTGCTGCTGGACGAACCCCTGTCGGCCCTGGATGCCCTGACCCGGGCCAACCTGCAGGACGAGATCGAGGCCATCTGGGAAGCGGACCGCAAGACGGTGATCCTGATCACCAACGACGTGGACGAGGCCCTGCTGCTGGCCGACCGCATCATCCCCCTGAAGCCGGGCCCCAACGCCACCCTGGGGCCGTCGTTCCGGGTCGACCTGCCGCGGCCCCGCGACCGGGCCAAGATGAACCACGACGAGACCTTCAAGGCCCTGCGCGGCGACATCACCGCCTACCTGATGAAGGTGGGCACCGAACGCGGCCGCGAGCAGGAAACCACGGTGGCCCTGCCCAACGTCACCCCCGTGTTCCCCAACCAGCGGCCGCCCAAGGCCTACCGCGAGGCGGCCCGCGCCCACAACGACGACCGCTACCTGGAATTCTATAACCTGAAGAAGGTCTACCCCACGCCCAAGGGGCCGCTGACCGTGGTCGACGGGTTCGAGACCATCCTGAAGAAGGGCGAGTTCATCTCGCTGATCGGCCATTCGGGCTGCGGCAAGTCCACGGTGCTGTCCATGGCCGCCGGCCTGAACCCCATCAGCGACGGCGGCATCGTGCTGGACGGCACCGAGGTGGACGGCGCCGGCCCCGAGCGGGCCGTGGTGTTCCAGGCCCCCAGCCTGTTCCCCTGGCTGACGGCCAAGCAGAACGTGGCCCTGGGCGTGGACCGGGTGTACCCCCACGCCTCGCGGGCCGAACGGGCCGACATCGTCGAATACTACCTGTCCCGGGTCGGCCTGGGCGACGCCATGGACAAGCCGGCCGTGGACCTGTCCAACGGCATGAAGCAGCGCGTCGGCATCGCCCGCGCCTTCGCCCTGTCGCCCAAGCTGCTGCTGCTGGACGAACCCTTCGGCATGCTGGACAGCCTGACCCGGTGGGAACTGCAGGACGTGCTGATGGAGGTGTGGAGCCGCACCCAGGTCACCGCCGTGTGCGTCACCCACGACGTGGACGAGGCCATCCTGCTGGCCGACAAGGTGGTGATGATGACCAACGGGCCCAACGCCCGCATCGGCAACATCATGCACGTGGACATCCCCCGCCCCCGCACCCGCAAGGCCCTGCTGGAGCACCCCCGCTACTACGACTACCGGGAAGAGCTGCTGACCTTCCTGGAGGAGTACGAGGGCGGTGCCGACCCGCACAAGCCCAACGGCGCGGACACCGACGCCACCGACTCAACCGACAGCCCGGCCGCCGCCTCCCGCGGCGCCAAGGCCGCCTGAGCAAGGGGAACGGAACCCATGGACAACAGGGAAAAACAGCGCCTGGTCGTGGTCGGCAACGGCATGGCCGGCATGCGCGCCGTGGAAGAGATCCTGAAGCGCGATCCCGAGGCCTTCCACATCACCGTGTTCGGCGCCGAGCCGCGGGTGAACTACAACCGCATCATGCTGTCGCCGGTGCTGGCCGGGGAAAA
>JAGREA010000169.1 GCA_020446745.1 Rhodobacterales bacterium
CGGCCCGTGGGGGGTTTCCGTTGCATGCGGAACCCACCGGCAAACCTCCCGTTACGGCAAGTGATAATTATTCGCAATAAAGACCTTGGGTCACCAAAATGCATTTGCAAATGATTATCAATTACGATAAACCGCCTCATTCAACGGCGGGCATCCGGCCGGCAAGAGTGCGCGGGCCCCGGTGAAATCCGGGGCGTCCAAGGCTTTCTGGCCCCGGTGAACACCGGAGCGCCCGCGGGGTGCCCGCGGGGTGCCCGTGGGGTGCTCGTGGAGCTTCAGGCGGCGGCCAAGGCCGCGACGGGGCCGTCCCGGGCGGGGCGGGACCCGCGAGAAACAGGGCGACAAGGGATTTGAACCGCATGAAACAGACTTTCTTCGGGCTGGCGCTTGCCGCCGCCGTGGTCACCACCGGGGTGGCGGCGCCCGCCACCGGCCAGGCCGCCGACGGGCGTGCCGTCCTGACCACCTATGCCGACATCGCCCAGGCCCTGTATGGGGATTCCCTGGCCGCGGCCCGCGACCTGAAGGCCGCCGTGGACCGCCTGGTGGCCGACCCCACCGAGGGCAACCTGGCCCGCGCCCGCGCCGCCTGGCGCGCCGCTCGGGTGCCCTATCAGCAGACCGAGGTCTACCGCTTCGGCAACGCCGTGGTGGACGACTGGGAAGGCAAGGTCAACGCCTGGCCCCTGGACGAGGGCCTGATCGACTATGTGGACGCCGGCGCCTATGGCACCGAGAACGACGAGAACGCCTACTTCGCCGCCAACGTCATCGCCAACGCGACGCTGCGCATCGGCGGCCAGACCATCGATGCCACCACCATCGACAAGGCCCTGATCCAGAGCCTGCACGAGGTGGGCGACGTGGAGGCCAACGTGGCCACCGGCTACCACGCCGTGGAATTCCTGCTGTGGGGCCAGGACCTGAACGGCACCGGCCCCGGCGCCGGCGCCCGCCCGGCCACGGACTTCGACGCCGCCCACTGCACCGGCGGCCATTGCGACCGCCGCGCCGCCTACCTGGTGGCGGTCACCGACCTGCTGATCGACGACCTGGCCTGGATGGCCGCCCAGTGGGACGCCCAGGGGCCGGCCCGCCAGGGCCTGGTGGGCGGCGACCCCCAGGCCGGGCTGACCGTGGTGCTGACCGGCATGGGCAGCCTGTCCTACGGCGAACTGGCCGGCGAGCGCATGAAGCTGGGCCTGATGCTCCACGACCCCGAGGAGGAGCACGACTGCTTCAGCGACAACACGGTCTATTCCCACTATTACGACGTGGTGGGCATGCGCAACGTGCTGGCCGGCGCCTACCGGCGCACCGACGGGCGCCTGGTCAAGGGCCCGGGCCTGACGGACGTGCTGGGGGCCGAAGCCGGCCGGCGCCTGACCGCCGCCGTGGACGCCACCATCGACCGCATGCGGGCCATGGTCGACCGCAACGAGCGGGTCGAGGCCTATGACCAGATGATCGGCGACGGCAATGCCGAGGGCAACGCCGTGGTCCAGGCCGCCATCGACGCCCTGCTGGTGCAGACCAAGGCCATCGAGGGCGCGGTCCGCGACCTGGGCCTGACGGCCATCGCCTTCGAGGGGTCCGACAGCCTGGACGCACCGGAAAAGGTTCAATAGCCCGCGGCGCCCAGCCGCCGCCAAGTACGCGAGAGCCATGACACCCTATCTTCAGCGCTTCGCCGCCGGCCTGATTCTGGCCGGCGGCTTCGCCGTTCCCGCCACCGGAATATCGGCCGCCGCGGCCAACGACGACGGCCGCGCGCCGGCCGCCTTCGACGCCCCCGAGGCGGACGAGGCCCTGTCCGGCGGCCAGGCCACCTCCACCCGCACGCCCAACCGCAACGCCTTTTCCCACAGTTCCGCCAACCTGCCGTTCGCCAAGGAGCTGAACTTCAAGGTGGGCAACGGCTTCTTCCGCCGCCTGTGGGTCACGGCCCCGGCCTCCACCCAGGCGGCCGACGGCCTGGGACCGCTGTACAACGCCCGGGCCTGCCAGCGCTGCCACCTGAAGGACGGGCGCGGCCATCCGCCGGCCGGCAACCATCCCGAAGACGATGCGGTGTCCATGTTCCTGCGGCTCAGCATTCCGCCGCGCACCGACGGGGAACGGGCCCTGCTGGCCTCGGGCCGCGCCGCGGTGATCCCCGAGCCCACCTACGGCGGCCAGCTCCAGGACTTCGCCATCGCCGGCATCCGGGCCGAGGGGCGCATGGAGATCACCTATGCCGAGGAACCGGTCGCCCTGGGCGACGGCACGGTGGTGTCCCTGCGCCGGCCCACCTACCGGGTGGTCGATCCCCAGTACGGCCCGCTCCATCCCGATACCCTGCTGTCGCCCCGGGTGGCGCCACCCATGATCGGCCTGGGCCTGCTGGAACTGGTGCCCGAGGCCGCCATCGTGGCCGACGCCGACCCCGACGACGCCAACGGCGACGGCATCTCGGGCCGGGCCCAACGGGTGTGGGACGTGACCGCCGACCGCCTGGCCCTGGGCCGCTTCGGCTGGAAGGCCGGCAACCCCACCGTGGACCAGCAGAGCCAGGGCGCCTTTGCCGGCGACATGGGCCTGTCGACGCCCCTGTTCCCCGACGGCGCCGGGGAGTGCACCGACGCCCAGGCCGACTGCCGGGCCGCCCCCAACGGCAACAGCCCCCAGTACGAGGACCTGGAAGTGCCCACCAAGGTGGCCACCATGGTCCTGTTCTATGCCCGCAACCTGGCGGTGCCGGCGCGGCGCGGGGTCGACGACCCCCGGGTGCTGGCCGGCAAGGAACTGTTCCACGGGGCCGGCTGCGCGTCCTGCCACCGGCCGCGCTTCGTCACCGGGGACGACCCGGCCCAGCCCCACCTGTCCAACCAGACCATCCGCCCCTTTACCGACCTGCTGCTGCACGACATGGGCCCGGGCCTGGCCGACGGCCGCCCCGAGGGCCGGGCCGACGGCCGCGAATGGCGCACCGCGCCCCTGTGGGGCATCGGCCTGACGGAACGGGTGTCGGGCCACACCCAGTTCCTGCACGACGGCCGCGCCCGCTCGCTGCTGGAGGCCATCCTGTGGCACGGCGGCGAGGCCCAGGCGGCGCGCGACGCCGTGGCGGCCCTGGACGCCGACCGGCGGGCCGACCTGATCCGCTTCCTGGAGTCCCTGTGATGGTCCGCCGGGTCGCGGTGCTGCTGGCGGGGATGCTGCTGGCCTGGGCCGCCCCGGCCCGGGCCCAGGTGGACTTGCCGGCCCTCAATGCCGCCCTGATCGACGGCCACGTGGCCCCCGGCTACGCCCGGTTCGCCACGGCGGCCGATGGGTTGGACGACGCCGTGGGTGCCCTGTGCGCCGCCCCAACGGAGGCCGGCCTGGCGGCCGCCCGTGCGGCCTTCAGGGGCGCCGTGGCGGCCTGGTCGGGGGTACAGCACCTGCGCCTGGGCCCCGTCGAGGCCGACAACCGCTACCACCGCATCGACCACTGGCCCGACCGCAAGAACGCCGTGGGCCGCCACCTGGCCCGGGCCGTGGATCAGGCCGACCAGGCGCCCGTGGACCCGGACCGGTTCCGCCAGGGCTCGGTGGCCGTGCAGGGCCTGCCGGCCCTGGAACGGCTGCTGTACGGGCCGGACCATGTGGCCGCCCTGATGGCCGGCACGGGCCCGGGGCGCTGCCGGGTGGCCACGGCCATCACCGCCAACCTGGCGGCCCTGGGCGGCCAACTGGCGGCCGAATGGGCCGGCCCGGCCCGGCGGCCGTTCCTGCATCCGGGACCCGGCGAGGCCCTGTACCGCACCCCCAAGGAGGTGACCGGCGACCTGGTGGGGGCCTTCGGCGCCGGGGTGGAGATGATCCGCGACCTGAAGCTGGGCCGGGTGCTGGCCGCCGACGGCGCCACGCGGCCGCAACGGGGCGAATGGCGCCGCGCCGGCCTGGGCCTGCTGGCCCTGCGGGACTCCCTGAAGGCCCAGGCGGACCTGTTCCACGCCGGCCTGGACACGGCCCTGGAAACGCTGGACGACGACGGTGCCCTGGGCGAGGCCATCCAATCCGAACTGGCCGCCGCCCTGCGCCTGACGGAAGACCTGGGCGACGACCTGACGGCCGTGCTGGCCGACCCCGACGGGCAACGGCGCCTGGCCCTGCTGTCGTCCCAGCTGTCCGGCCTGAAGGAGTTGGCGGCCGGCGACCTACGCGGCGCCCTGGGCCTGGGCATCGGCTTCAACGCCTTCGACGGAGACTGACGCCATGAACCGGCGGACCTTCCTGGCCGGGGCGGGGGCCCTGGCGCTGATGACCAAGGCCGGCGGAGCCCGCGCGGCGACACCCGGCTTCCTGTGCACGGCGCAACGACCGGACGGCCGGGCCGCGGCCCTGGCCTTCGATGCCGACGGCGGCCTGCGCTTCGCCCTGGACCTGCCGGCCCGGGGCCATGGCGCGGTGGTCTCGCCGGACCGCCGCCACCTGGTGGTGTTCGCCCGCCGCCCGGGCCTGGAGGCCCTGGTGGTGGACGCCGCCACGGGCGCCCCGCGCCACCGCCTGCGGGTACCCGACGACCGCCGCCTGTGCGGCCACGGGGCCTATGCCGGCGGCCGCCTGTTCACCACGGAAAACGACTTCGAGGGCGAACGCGGCATGCTGGGCATCTGGGACCCGGCCCGCAACTTCGAACGGGTGGGCGAGGTGCCCTCGGGCGGCATCGGCCCGCACGAGATCGTGTCCCTGGGCGACGGCCTGGCCGTGGCCAACGGCGGCATCCTGACCCACCCGGACAGCGGCCGCCAGAAGCTGAACCTGCCCACCATGCGCCCCGTCATCGCCCTGTTCGACGCCACCGGCGCGCCGACCCGCCGGGTGGAGGCGCCGTGGGACCTGCACCAGGTGAGCCTGCGCCACATGACCGCCGGGCCGAATGGCGACCTGTGGATCGGCGGCCAGTTCCAGGGCGACCGCCGGCGCCGCGTGCCCCTGGTGGCGCGCCTGGGCGCGGGGGGCGGGCTCACCTACCTGCCCGCCGCCGAGGCGCCCCTGCGCCACCTGCGCCAGTACTGCGGCAGCGTGGTGCTGGATTCCTCGGGCACCGTGGTGGCCATCAGCAGCCCCCGGGGCGGCGCCGTCACCTTCTGGGACGCCCGGGGCGGCGCCTACATGGGCTCGGTGGACCTGCCCGACGTGTGCGCCCTGGGGGCCCTGCCCCAGGCCGGGCGGTTCGTGGCCGGCAGCGGCGGAGCCGGCCTGTGCGCCGTGGCCGTGGACGCGGCCCGGCCGCGCCCCCTGGCGCGCCAGCCGATGGGGCTTTCCGGGGCGGAAATCGCCTGGGACAATCACATGGTGGCCCTTTAATGTCCTGATGGCGCTATAATTCCGCCACAAACGCGCCTTACCCCTGCGTTCAGCAGTCCCCGCGTGTTGAGGAACGAGGCCGCCATGTCCCCGACCATCGCCCTTGTCGACGACGACAAGAACATCCTGACCTCCGTCTCCATGACCCTGGAGGCCGAGGGCTTCACCGTGACCACCTACAAGGACGGGGCCGAGGCCCTGACCGGTCTGCACCGCCGCCCCGTGGATCTGGCGGTGCTGGACATCAAGATGCCCCGCATGGACGGCATGGAACTGCTGTCGGAACTGCGCAAGGCATCGAACCTGCCGGTCATCTTCCTGACCTCGAAGGACGACGAGATCGACGAGCTTCTGGGCCTGCGCATGGGCGCCGACGACTACATCAAGAAGCCCTTTTCCCAGCGCCTGCTCATCGAGCGCATCCGCGCCCTGCTGCGCCGCCGCGAGATGGACGAGACCAAGGGCGGCACCGAGGTCAAGGACCTGATTACCCGCGGCGAACTGATGATGGACCCGTCGCGCCACATGTGCACCTGGAAGGGCGATCCGGTGAACCTGACGGTCACCGAGTTCCTGCTGCTGCAGTCCCTGGCCCAGCGCCCGGGCCACGTGAAAAGCCGCGACCAGTTGATCGACGCCGCCTACGGCGAGCACATCTACGTGGACGACCGCACCATCGACAGCCACATCAAGCGCCTGCGCAAGAAGTTCCGCGACGTGGACCGCGGCTTCGCCGAGATCGAGACCCTGTACGGGGTCGGTTACCGCTACCGCGCGGCCTGAGCCCGGGGCGCGAGGGGGGAGCGGCGTGGCCCGGGGCACGCGGAACAAACGGCACGGCAAGGCGGACGGGCCCGCGGCGGCGCGGCGGCGCACCGGCTCGCCCATCACCCAGCGCATCCTGTTCGTCAACGTGCTGGCCCTGGTGCTGCTGGTGGGCGGCCTGCTGTACCTGGAGGACTACCGCGAGACCCTGATCGACGCCGAGCTGGCGTCGCTGAACTCCCAGGCCGAGCTGCTGGCCGCGGCCCTGGGCGAGGGCGCCGTGGCGGCGGCCGAGGCCCGGCCCCGCGAGCTGTCGGCCACCATCGCCAGCCGCATCGTGCGGCGCATGGTGGAAACCACCGGGTCGCGGGCCCGCCTGTTCGCCCTGAACGGCGACCTGATCGCCGATTCCCGCCTGCTCATGGGCACTGCCGGGTTCGTGCAGATCGAGGAACTGCCGCCGCCGGGCACCGAACCGGGGCTGCTGTCCGACGCGCTGGCCCTGTTCGACCGCCTGGTCCTGTACCTGCCCTGGTTCAAGACCTATCCGCCCTACGAGGAACGCCCGGGGGCCGACGCCGCCGACTACCCCGAGGCCGTGCAGGCCCTGACCGGCGAACGGGGCGCCGGGGCCGTGCGGTCGCAGCGCCGGGGCGGGCTGATCCTCAGTTCCGCGGCGCCGGTGCAGCACTTCAAGCAGGTCCTGGGTGCCGTCATGCTGTCCAAGGATTCGTCGGACATCGACGCCGCCGTCTACGACGTGCGGGTGGCCATCCTGCAGATCTTCGCCATCGCCCTGGCGGTGACGGTGCTGCTGTCCATCTACCTGGCCGGCACCATCGCCCGGCCCCTGCGCCGCCTGGCCGCCGCCG
>JAGREA010000170.1 GCA_020446745.1 Rhodobacterales bacterium
GCCGACAGGGCGGTCGGCGGCGACGTGGCCAGCAGGAAGGCGGCCGTCCACCTGCGCCCGGCCCCGGCGGTGCAGGTCATGGCCTCGGCCAGCACCGGCACCGGCCGGCTGAGAAACAGGATGGCGATGGTCGGCGCCTCGGGCAGGTCCCGCACCAGCCGCGACAGGGCCACCCGGCCCAGGCCATAGCCCACCAGGTTGCCCACCACCAGCCCGCCCCAGCCCCACAGCCACCCCGGCACCAGGCCCAGGCGCGCGCCCAGCAGGGTGCCGACGATGGTGGACGGCACCGGGGCCAGCACGTCGGCCGCCAGCAGCCCGCCGCCGGTCAGGCCGAACAGGAAGGCGTTCCCGCCCGAAGCATCCAGCCAGGTCTCGCCGGGCAGTTCGCCGATCACCGCGAAGGGCACGATGGGAATCGCCAGGACCAGCACGATCAGCAGCGCCAGGCGGCGCCCGTTGCGGGCCTTCGGGGCGGTTTCGGAATCGGCCATGGGGGCACCTCGCGGGCGGTCCTGGGGCCCGCACCATGGGCCAGGACCGGCGCCAAGGCAACCGCCGGGGAAATCCCCATGGAAATGGGCGGAATCCGGCCTTTGACGACTCGGAAACCCCCGAATCCGGTTTATGATCGGACCGCGACCCGCCAACCGCCCAGGAGCCCCCCATGGCCATGACCGACCTGCCGCCCCAGGCCCGCCTGAAGTCCGACCTGATGTTCAACGGGCTGCGCTACACCCCGTCCCTGGGCGCGGCGGCGGAGCACGCCTTCCCCAACTGGTCGCCCTATCGCTTCCAGCCCGGCGAGGCCAATCCCACGGGCCGGCCCACGGCGCCCCTGCCCTACCTGTTGCGGCTGGCGGACGGCACCACCCTTCGGGTGCGCGGCAGCGGCAAGTCCGCCTGGTCGGTGGACGGCGACAAGGACGGCGGCTACCACCTGCGCCACGACGACGGCCGCGCCCTGCCGGTCAGCTTCGTGCCCCTGCCCGGCTGGATGCGCGGCGCCACGGCCGACGGCACCCCCATGGCCCAGTGCGGGGTGTCGATGCTGGGCTCCATGGCCGTGGTCAACGTGGCCCCGGGCTGCCAGTACTTCCAGGCCGACGGCCCCAACGGCGAATCCCGGCGCTGCCTGTTCTGCACCTATGGCGCACCGGACATGCGCAGCAAGACCCTGGGCCAGGACATGGACGCCGTGCTGCTGCCCGCCGGCACCTATGCCCACATGGCCGAAACCCTGGACACGGCCCTGAACGAGGGCGGCATCCGCACCGTCTACCTGGTGGGCGGCTCCATGACCGACTGGTCGCGCGAGGCCGACCGCTTCATCGACCTGGCCGACAAGGTGCGCGCCGTGGTCGGCGACCGGGCGACCATCAGCTGCGGCTCGGGCGCCCTGCCCGACGACAAGCTGAAGGACCTGCACGCGCGCGGCACGGTGGACAACGTGTGCTTCAATCTGGAGGTCTGGTCCGAACCCCTGTTCGCCAAGGTATGCCCCGGCAAGCAGGCCTTCGTGGGCCACGACCGGTGGATCGCCTCGCTGGAAACGGCCGTCGGCCTGTGGGGGCGCGGGCGGGTCTATTCGGCCATGGTGGCCGGGGTGGAACTGGAGCCCGAGGTGGGGCTGACCTGGGAGCAGGCGGCGGAAACGGCCCTGAAGGGGGCCGAGGACCTGTGCTCGCGCGGCATCATCCCGGTCTATTCGCTCTACTGGCCCCTGGGCGGCAAGGACCACCCGGACTACCTGTCCAACCTGATGAACCTGTTCGAAACGCTCAACGCCGGCTATGCGGCGATCCGCCGGCGCCACGGCCTGCACATCTGGGACGGCTTCCTGACCCACCAGGCCGCCTACATGCAGCTGGAATGCGACATCGACCGCGAGGTGGCGTGATGACCGGACAAATGCCTGATCCAAGGCCGTTGATGGCCCTGTCCACGGCCTATTGGGAATCCCAGACCTTCCTGACGGCCAACCGCCTGAACCTGTTCGGCCTGCTGGCCGAAGACCCGCTGGACGCCGCCACGGTGGCCGAACGTTTGTCCCTGGATTCCACGGCGGCGCGCCTGTTCCTGAACGCCCTGGTGGGGCTGGACCTGCTGGTCCGCGACGGCGAGGCCTATGCCAACGGCCCGGCGGCGGCGGCCTTCCTGGTGCCGGGCACGCCCCACTACCTGGGCAACGCCTTCCGCTACGCCGACGGCCTGTACGCCCCCTGGGCCGACCTGGAAAAGACCCTGGCCAGCGGCGATCCGGCGGTGCCGCCGGCCGACTACCTGACCGATGCCGACCCGGCCCGAACCCACGCCTTCGTCATGGGCATGCACGGCCGGGCCCTGGGCATCGGCACGGCCCTGGTGGGCCTGCTGGACCTGACCGGGCGCCAGCGCCTGCTGGACGTGGGCGGCGGCCCGGGCACCTATTCGGCCCTGCTGTGCGGCCGCCATCCCGAACTGACGGCCACGGTGCTGGACCTGCCGGCCGTGTGCGCCGTGGCCGAAGGCATCGTCGCCGGCATGGGCATGGCCGAACGGGTGGCCTTCGCCCCCGGTAGCTACCTGGACGGCCTGGGCCTGCCCGACGGCCAGGACGTGGTGCTGATCTCGGGCGTGTTCCACCGCGAGACCCCCACCACGTGCAACGACCTGATCCGCCGCGCCGCCGACGCCCTGGAACCCGGCGGCCTGCTGGCCGTGGCCGACGTGTTCACCGATCCCGGCGGCGCCACCCCGGCCTTCGCCGCCCTGTTCGGCCTGAACATGCGCCTGACGGCCCCCGACGGCCAGGTCCACGCCGACGCCGACGTGGCCCGGTGGATGGCCGACGCCGGGTTCGGCCAGGTGGACACCCGCCCCTTCCCGCCGCCCATGCCCCACCGCCTGGTCACGGGGGTGAAGCCGTGAGTCGGATCGCCGCCACCTTGATTCCCATCGCCCTGCTGGTGCTGTTTCTCGCCGCGCCCGCGGCCCAGGCCCAGGAACCGGTGCCCGACAAGCCCTCCATCGCCGACCTGGGCGACGGCCGCTATCAGATCGGCGCCATCGTGGTGGACAAGACCCAGGGCCGGTTCACCGTGCCCGGGCGCATGCTGGAGCTGAGCCGCCCCGAGGACCCCCTGGAATTCGTCGCCGTGGCCCGCCACGGCCAGAAGGCCTATGAGAGCCTGTTCGAGGTGGACGCCACGGCCTTCGAGTTCAACCTGGCCTGCATCCTGATCGGCCTGGAAAACCGGCAGCCCGACAACCCGGACTTCCACTTCGATCCCAAACCCGTCCCCGGCGACCCGGTGACCATCCGCCTGAGCTGGACCCTGGACGGCACGGAAACCGCCCTGTCCCCGGAACGGCTGCTGCTGGAAGGCGGGTTCGAACCGCCGCCGGGCACCTGGGTCTACACCGGGTCGCGGTTCGACGAACAGGGCACCTACACGGCCCACCAGTTCGGCACCCTGATCGGCTTCGTGCACGACATGGACAGCGTGATCCAGCACCGGGCCGGCCTGGGCCTGGGGGATTACGGCGCCATCACCACCAACACCTTTCTGGCCCCGCCGCCGGGCACGCCGATCACCGTGACCGTGTCCAAGGGCGGGGATTGAGCCGTGGCCGACTCCGATACGGTAAAGGTGTGGGACCCCCTGGTCCGCCTGTTCCACTGGTCGCTGGCGGCCGGCTTCCTGGTGGCCTATGGGACCCAGGAAATCTTCTACGACCTGCACCTGTGGTCCGGCTATCTGGTCCTGGGGCTGATCGGCTTCCGCCTGGTCTGGGGCCTGGTGGGGCCGCGCCACGCCCGCTTTGCCGATTTCGTGCGCGGCCCGCGCACGGTGGTGGACTACGTGGCGCGCCTGCGCAGCGGCGGCGCGCCCCGCTACCTGGGCCACAACCCGGCCGGCGGCGCCATGATCGTCGCCCTGCTGGCCTGCCTGGCCCTGGTGGGCCTGTCCGGCGTGGCCCTGGACGCGGCGGAGAACCGCGCCGGCCCCCTGGCGGGGTGGGACCTGTTCCGCTGGGGCCACATCATCGAGGAAGTCCACGAGGTGCTGTCCAACCTGGCCGTGGTGCTGATCCTGGGCCACCTGGCCGGGGTGCTGCTCAGCAGCCTGATCCACCGGGAAAACCTGGTGCGGGCCATGGTCACCGGCCGCAAGCGCCGGGACCTGCCGCCTCAGGATCCAACGCATACGTGATTATGCTGTTGATTCCCCTGGCCTTTCGCGCTTCGCCGCTTGATCCCCCGCGCGCCCTTTCCGATAATCCTTCC
>JAGREA010000171.1 GCA_020446745.1 Rhodobacterales bacterium
CCGACGTGGCCGAACCCATTGTCGCGGACCTGACCCACCACGACCACATCACCGGCATGGCCATGGCCGCCCTGGCGTCCATCACCGCGCCGCGGTTCGCCCTGGCGGGCCTGTCCATGGGCGGCTACGTGGCCCAGGAGATCATGCGCCTGGCGCCGCACCGGGTGGACCGCCTGGCCCTGCTGGACACCACCCACCTGCGCGACACGCCCGAGGGCAAGCAGCGCCGCCGCGACCTGATCACCCTGGCCTCCCAGGGGGATTTCAAGGGTGTGACGCCGCGCCTGCTGCCCCTGTTCATCCACCCCGACCGGATGAACGACGCGCCGCTGGTCGACGCCATCACCGCCATGACCCACCGGGTGGGCAAGGAGGCCTTCCTGCGCCAGCAGACGGCCATCCTGGGCCGGCCCGACGGCACCTGGGACCTGGAGCGGATCCAGTGCCGCACCCTGGTGCTGTGCGGCCGTTATGACGCCCTGACGCCGCTGGACGTGCACGTGGAAATGGCCAACCACATCCCCAAGGTGCGCCTGGACGTGATCGAGGACAGCGGCCATCTGCCCACCATGGAACGGCCCCAGGCGGTGAATGATTCCCTGCGCCGCTGGCTGACCGCCGAAACCTGGACCCGGGAGATCGCCCCATGACCCAAGGCCCCATCATCCTGCCCTACGGCGGCCACGTGCCGCGCATCGATTCCCGGGCCTTCGTGGCCCCCGGGGCGGCCGTCATCGGCGACGTGGAGATCGGCCCCGACAGCAGCGTGTGGTTCGCCTGCGTGCTGCGCGGCGACGTGCACCAGATTCGCGTCGGCGCCCGCACCAACATCCAGGACGGCTCGGTGGTGCACGTCACCCAGGGCAAGTTCGGCGCCTTCATCGGCGACGACATCCTGATCGGCCATTCGGCCCTGATCCACGGTTGCGTGCTGGAAGACGGCTGCTTCGTGGGCATGAAGGCCACGGTCATGGACGGCGCGGTGGTGGAAGGGGGCGCCATGGTGGCCGCCGGGTCCCTGGTCACCCCGGGCAAGCGGGTCAAGGCCGGCGAGCTGTGGGCCGGCGCCCCGGCCCGCAAGATCCGCGAGCTGTCGGCCGAGGACCTGGCCGGGTTCAAGGTCGCCACCGAGCATTATGCCGAGGTGGCCGCCAAGTACCGCGACGCCGGCATCGGCGTGGTGCCCGGTTCGGAAGGCTAGCCCCTTGGCGCAGACGGCCGACCCCATGGACCTGGTGCCCGGCGTGCTGGCCGGCGAGACCCGCGCCGTGGCCCGCATGATCTCGCTGGCCGAAGGCGGGCGGGCCGCGTCGCGCGCCGCCATGAAGGCCATCTACCGGCGGGCCGGGCGGGCCCACGTGGTGGGCCTGACGGGCGTGCCCGGCAGCGGCAAGTCGACCATGGTGCAGGCCCTGACCCGGCGCATCCGCGCTTCGGGGCGCACCGTGGGCATCGTCGCCATCGACCCGTCCAGCCCCTTTTCCGGCGGCGCCATCCTGGGCGACCGGGTGCGCATGACGCAGATTTCCGGCGATCCCGGGGTGTTCATCCGCTCCATGGCCACCCGGGGCGCCCTGGGCGGCCTGGCCCGGGCCAGCCTGGACGCCGTGGACGTGCTGGACGCCGCCGGCTTCGACGTGATCCTGATCGAGACCGTGGGCGTGGGCCAGGACGAGGTGGACATCGTGCAGGCGGCCCACACGGTGGTGGTGGTTTCCGCCCCCGGCCTGGGCGACGACATCCAGGCCATCAAGGCCGGGGTGCTGGAAATCGCCGACATCCACACGGTCAGCAAGTGCGACCGGGCCGACGCGGCCCGCACCCTGGCCGACCTGCGGGCCATGCTGACCCTGCGCCCCCACCTGAAGGGCGGCGACTGGCCGGTGCCGGTGATGGGCACCTCCAGCCAGAACGGCAAGGGCATCGACGAGCTGGTGGCCGCCATCGACGCCCACCGGGCCCACCTGGCCGCCGGGCCGGGGTTGGAAACGCGGCGCCGCAAGATTCTGGAAATGCGCATCCTGAAGGCCACCGAGGACCTGGTGCGCCGGCGCCTGGACGCCCGCCGCGGCGACCTGTTCGCCGACCTGCTGGAGCGCGTGGCCACCCGCGAGGCCGACCCCCGCGAGGCCGCCGAGGCCCTGCTGAAGGCGGCCGTGGGCGAGGCACCGTGACGGCCGTCCTCCGCGCCCTGGTGCTGGCGACGGGCCTGTTCCCGGCCCTGGCGGCGCCCGCCCAGGCGGCCTTGCTGACGGTCACGGTCACCGGCCTGACGCCGGTGAAGGGCAACCTGCGGGTGGCCCTGTACGACGATCCCAAGCTTTTCCCCGACGGCGACGGGTCCATCGACGGCCTGACCCTGCCGGTCAATGGCGCCGACGTGACGGGCGCCTTTTCCGGTTTGGAACCAGGGCGTTATGCCATTGCCATCCACCATGACCTGAACGGCGACGGCCACTTCGACACCAACCTGGTGGGCTATCCTCTGGAAGGCTACGGGTTCAGCAACGACGCCAGGGGCCTGTTGGGCCCGCCAGCCTTCGCCGCCGCCGCCGTGGACCTGGGCGACGACGGCCTGGCCATCACCATCACCGTGCGGTACGGCCCGTGACCGTTCTCCCGCGCATGGGCCTGGTCGGCCTGGGCATGGCCGTGACGCCCCACGCTGAAGCCTACCGGGACCTGGCCAACCGGGTGACCGTGGCCGCCGCCTTCGCCCCCAGCGAAGCCCGCCGCCGGGCCTTCGCCGAGCGCTTCGGCTTCCCGGTGGTGGACACGTTGGAGGCCATCCTGGACGACCCCACCATCGCCGCCGTCGGCCTCCAGACGCCGCCCAACACCCACCTGGACCTGGTGTGCCGCTGCGCCGCCGCCGGCAAGCACGTGCTGCTGGAAAAGCCGCTGGAGATCGACACCGAACGGGCCGCCGCCACGGTGGCCGCCTGCGAGGCGGCCGGGGTGACCCTGGGGGTGATGCTGCAGCACCGATTCCGGCCCTCGGGCCTGGAACTGCGGCGCCTGCTGAACGCGGGCGCCCTGGGGGCGGTGACCGGCGGCCAGGTGAGCATCCTGAACTGGCGGCCCCAGGCCTACTACGACGAGCCCGGCCGGGGTGAGAAGGGGCGCGACGGCGGCGGCGTGCTGCTGACCCAGGGCATCCACACCCTCGACCTGCTGACCGCCTGCCTGGGCCTGCCCGAGGCCGTGCACGGCCTGCACCGCACCACCCCCGTGCACGTCATGGAGACCGAGGACCTGGCCGGCGCCGTGATGCGCTATCCGAACGGCGCCATCGTCACCCTGACGGCCACCACGGCGGCCTACCCGGGCTTTCCCGAGCGCATCACCCTGTTCTGCGAGAAGGGCACGGCGGACCTGGTGGGCACCACCTTGCGGGTCCGGTATCTGGACGGCCGCGAGGAGACCTTCGGCGAGGCCATCGGCGCCGGCGGCACCGGGGCCGACCCCATGGCCTTCCCCAGCGACTACCACCGGGCCCTGATCGCCGACTTCGTGGAAGCCATCCGGGAAGGGCGCCCGCCGGCCGTCACCGGCCAGGATGCGCTGGAGGCCCACCGGCTGATCGACCGGATTTTGGCCGGATAGGCTGGCCCTTCGAGGCTCGCTGCGCTCGCACCTCAGGGTGAGGGCGTAACGAATTGAAAATCCTCACCCTGAGGAGGCCCGAAGGGCCGTCTCGAAGGGCCGCCTCCGCCTCTCCTACGCCAAAATTTTCTCCCGCTTCGGATCATACAGCGGCCGCAGGCTGGGCGTGGCCGGGCGGCGGTCGCCGGCCACCTCGATCTCGTAGCGGCCCTCCAGCACGTCCTTGGCCGGGGCGCCCGGCGTGCAGGGCACGTAGCCCAGGCCGATGCAGCACCCCAGCGTGTGGCCATACATGGCCGACGTGATGTAGCCGACGATCCGGCCGTCCCGCACGATGGGCTCGTTGTGGTAGAGCAGGCTGTCCGGGTCGTCCATGGCGAAGGTCACCAGGCGCCGGTCGACGCCCGCTTCCTTCTGGCGCAGCAGGGCCTCGCGGCCGATGAAGCCGCCGGTCTTGTCCCAGGCCACGGCGAAGCCCAGGCCCGATTGCAGGGGCGAGTCTTCGTCCGAGATGTCGTGGCCCCAGTGGCGATAGCCCTTCTCGATGCGCAGGCTGTTCAGGGCGTGATAGCCGGCATGCTTCAGGCCGTGGTCGGCCCCGGCGGCGACGATGGCGTCGTACACCCCGGCGGCGAACTCCATGGGGATGTAGATCTCCCACCCCAGTTCGCCCACATAGGTGATGCGCGAGGCCCGCACCCGGGCGTAGCCCAGGTCGATCTCGCGGCTGGTGCCGAAGGGAAAGGCGCCGTTGGACAGGTCGTCGGGCGTCAGCCCCTGCAATAGGTTCCGGGCGTGGGGGCCCATGACGCCCAGCACGGCGTAGGCCGACGTCATGTCCGTGGCCACGGCCCGGGCGTCGGCGGGGATGTGGGCCTTCAGCCAGGCCAGGTCGCGCACCTGGGACGTGCCCGAGGTGACGATCATGTAGGCGTCGTCCGCCAGGCGGGTGACCGTCAGGTCGGCCTCGATGCCGCCCCGCTCGTTGAGCCACTGGGTATAGACGATCTTGCCCGGTTCCACGTCGGCCTCGTTGGCGCAGACCCGGTTCATCACCTGGGCCGCGTCGGGGCCTTCCAGGTGGTACTTGGCGAAGGAGGTCTGGTCGAACAGGCCCACGGCTTCGCGCACCGCCTTGTGCTCGGCGGCCGAATGGTCGAACCAGTTCTGGCGGCCGTAGGTGTATTCATACTTCGGTTCCACGCCCCGGGGGGCGTACCAGTTGGGCCGCTCCCACCCGGCCAGTTCGCCGAAGCAGGCCCCGGCGGCGGCCAGGCGGTCGTGCAACGGCGAAGTGCGCACCGGTCGCGCCGTCTCCACCTGGCGGAACGGGTAGTGCAGGGCATAGAGCAGGCCCAGGGTCTCGGTGGTGCGGTCGCGCAGGTAGGCCCTGTTGCGCTGGAAGGGCATGACCCGGCGCACGTCCACGTCCCACAGATCCATGGGCGCGTGGCCGTCGACGATCCAGTCGGCCAGCACCCGCCCGGCCCCGCCGGCCGACTGGATGCCCACCGAGTTGAACCCGGCGGCGATGTAGAAGCCCGGCAGGGTCGGCGCCGGGCCCAGCAGGTAGCGGTCGTCGGGGGTGAAGCTTTCCGGCCCGTTGAAGAACAGCTGGATGCCCACGTCGCCCAGGATCGGGAACCGGTGCAGGGCCTTTTCCAGCACCGGCTCGAAGTGGTCGTAGTCCTCGGGCAGGGTGTCGAACGAGAAGTCCTCGGGAATGCCGCCCATGCCCCAGGGCTTGGCCACCGGCTCGAACGCGCCCAGCAGCAGCTTGCCGGCGTCCTCCTTGTAATAGGCGTAGCTGTCGGGGTCGCGCAGCACCGGCAGGTCGGGGGTCATGGCGGCGAAGGGCTCGGTGACGATGTAGAAGTGCTCGGCCGCGTGCAGCGGCACGGTCACCCCGGCCGAGGCCGCCAGGTCGCGGGCCCACATGCCGGCGCAGTTCACCACCACCTCGGCCGCCACGGCGCCCTGGTCGGTGGTCACGCCCACGGCGCGGCCGTCCTGCACCGTGATGCCGGAGACCTTCACCCCTTCGTGGATGCGCGCCCCGCCGGCCCGGGCGCCCTTGGCCAGGGCCTGGGCCACGTCGATGGGGTTGATCTTGCCGTCCTTGGGCAGGAACACGCCGCCCACCAGGTCGTCGACGAACAGCGCTGGCCAGGCCCGTTTGATCTCGCTGGGCGAGATCACCTCCACCTCCAGCCCGAACACCCGGGCCATGGAGGCGCCGCGCTTCAGCTCCTCGAACCGCTCGGCGTTGTCGGCCACGGTCATGGAGCCGCACTGGTTGAAGCCCGTGGCCTGGCCCGTTTCCGCCTCCAGCCCCTGGTACAGCCCGGTGGTGTACTGGGCCAGGCGGGTCATGTTCGAGGTGGCCCGCAACTGGCCGATCAGCCCGGCGGCGTGCCAGGTGGTGCCGCAGGTGAGCTGCTTGCGTTCCAGCAGCAGCACGTCGGACCAGCCGCGCTTGACCAGGTGGTAGGCCAGGGAACAGCCGACCACGCCGCCGCCGATGATGACGACCTGGGCCTGGGTGGGAAGGGGTTTGGCCATGGGGCAGGGGCTCCTAGTAGGCGGGGGGTGTGAGGGCCCAGACGACGACGCAGGTTTCCGTGCCCGGGTTGCGCCACCGGTGGGGTTCGCTGTCGAAGGAGAAGGCGTCGCCTTGCTCCAGGATGAAGTGCCTGTCGCCGACCCACAGTTCCAGGCGGCCGGAAAGCACCAGGCCGGCCTCGGCGCAGGGGCGCAGCGACATCTCGTCGCGCGCCGCCCCGGGGGCGAAGGTGCTCAGGTACAGGCCCAGGCGGCCGCCCAGGCCGGGCGACAACAGGTCCTCGGTGAAGCCGGCCTCGCGCAGTTCCAGGCGCCGCCGGGCATCGCGCCGCACC
>JAGREA010000018.1 GCA_020446745.1 Rhodobacterales bacterium
CGGGCGCCCTGGCCCACGGCGACCCCCGCGACCCGGACACGGTGGTCGGGCCGCTGATCAGCCCGGACGCCGCCCGGCGCGTCGAGGCCTGGATCGACGAGGCCCTGGCCCAGGGCGCGCGGCGCCTGGCCGGCGGCCCGCGCCAGGGCGCGGTGGTGCCGCCGACCCTGCTGGTGGACGTGGCCGACACCATGAAGGTGGCGTCGTGCGAGGTGTTCGGCCCGGTCATCAGCCTGCTGCCGGTGGACGACCTGGACACCGCCATCGGGCGCGTCAACGCCACCCCCTATGGCCTGGCCACGGGGCTGTTCACCAACCGCCTGGACCAGGCCCTGGCGGCGGCCCACCGGCTGCGGGTGGGCGGCGTGCACATCAACGAAACGTCCAGCGCGCGGGTGGACGTGATGCCCTATGGCGGGTCCAAGGACAGCGGCTTCGGGCGCGAGGGCCCGCGCTATGCGGTCCACGAAATGAGCGAGGAGCGCGTCGTCACCATCACCATGACCTGAACGGGTCCAGGTCGGCGACGCCGTTCCACAGCACCCGCAGGGCCAGCAGGGTGATGATCAGCTTCAGGCCCATGCGGAACGTGCCTTCCGGCAGCCGGTTGAGGGCCAGCCGGCCCACGTAGGTGCCGGCGAAGCCCGACAGCAGCAGCCCGGCCAGCAGCGGCAGATAGGCCCCGAAGGCGAAGCCGATGATGCCGAAGGCCACCACCTTGATGCCGTGCTGCAGGGTCATGAAGGTGGCGTGGGTGCCCACGAATTCCTGGCGGGTGTTGGTGATGGCCATGCCGAAGGGCGCGATCAGCGGGCCCGTGGCGCCCACGAACATGGTGGTGAAGGCGGCCACCGCGCCCACCCCGAAGAAGGCCGCGCGGCCGGGGCGGGCGGTCTTGAACCGGGGCGCCCACACGGCGTACAGCACGAACAGCCCCAGGATGATCTGCAGCACCGAAACCGGCAGGGCGACGAACAGGTTGGCCCCCACCAGGGCCCCCAGGATCGACCCGGCGGCGAACACCGGCAGCACCGAAAGCACCACGTGGCGGCGCATCAGGTAGGCCCGTCCGGCGTTGGATCCCAGCTGCACCACGCCGTGCAGGGGAATCATCACCGCCGGGGTCAGGAACAGGGCCATGCCGGCCAGCATCAGCAGGCCGCCGCCCAGGCCCATGGCCACGGTGATGAAGCTGCCGATGAAGGACAGGCCGCACAGGGCCAGGAACCCGGCCATGTCCAGCTCGGTTCCGGCGACCAGCAGGCTGGCAAGCTGTTCCATGGCGGTTCCCATACCTGATCCCCAAATCGCGGGCCCCCGAATCACGGGACATCAGGTGTAGCAAATTGCGGGCGTGGCCGTCGCCACTTCCGGTCGACGCCGCGCCCGTCCCGCAACCCGGGGCGGGGAAGGGGGGCGGCCGCGCGGTGGTGGGTGGGAAAGGAAGCGGGGGAGGAGCGGGGCGCGGCGGAGCGGAACCGCCGCGCCAAGGGGGCGAAATGTCAGCGCAGGTAGCCCAGGTCGCGCAGGCGCTCCAGGTTCACGGGGCGGCCGCATTCGAACAGGTCGGCGGCTTCCTGGGCGGCGCGGACGGTGCTGCCCAGGCTGTCCACGGCGGTCACGGCACGGTGGAACAGGTGCCCCAAAGCCGCGAAGGGGTGGCGGGTGGTATGGAGGATCAGGGCGGTCATGGGTCCGTCTCCGGTAGGGCGGTGGAACTGAAGGTAGTATACGTCCGTCGGTTCCACACCGGTCGTGCCCATTGGCGACGCGCCGTTTCGCCCCTCGGCATGACCCCCGCCGCCGCGTTCTGCCCTCAGTGGAGGCGGAAATCCCCGGCCACGCAGCGGTAGCGCGGCGGCATGATCACCGACGCCGCGGCCACCCGCACCGAATGCAGCGGCCCGTCCAGCCGGGCTTCCCAGAAGTCCAGGAACTTGCGCAGTTCGGGGAAGTGGGGGGCCAGATCCAGGTTCTGCCAGATGAAGGTTTGCAGGATGGCGGGGGTGTCGGGCATGCGGTAGAGGATCTCCGCCGTGGTGATGCGGTAGTTGTTGAGCTGCCGTTCCAGCATCGACATGGGCCATTCCCTTGCCAGTGGGTTCGGGAAAAGGGTCCCCCAGGGATCGGCGGCTTGTCAATAGATTCTGCGAATTCAACGCATTAGCAGCATCGGGCCGGGTCTGCTAACAGGGGCCCCGCGCTAGGGGGTTTCGGCGGCGAACACGGCTTCCAGTTCCGCCGCCGCTTGCCGCAGGCGCGGCAGGTGGGCCACGGCCATGTCCACGGTCAGGCGCGGTTCGGGGCCGTGGATGGCGATGGCGGCGCAGAACCGCCCCTGGGGATCATGCACCGGCACCGACGAGGCCACCATGCCGTCCAGGTATTCCCCGGTGTCGATGCCGTGGCCGTCCTGGCGGATGCGCGCCAGCTCGGCCTCCAGGGCCTCGATGGTGTGCAGGGTGCGGTCCGTGTGGCGGGTCAGGTCCAGCTTGGCCAGCACCGTGCGCCGCTTGCGGGCCGGCAGGGTGCTCAGGTACAGCTTGCCCACGGCCGTGCAGTGCAGGGGCACGGTGGTGCCGGCGCCCATCTGGAACTGCAGGGGCCAGCTGGATTCCACCCGGTCGGCGTAGACCATGGTGGTCTTGTCGGGCACCGCCAGGTTGCAGGTTTCCCCCACGTCGGCCACCAGGCGGGTCAGGATGGCCCGGCGCTCGATCTCGATGGCCGCCCCGGCGAACACGTCGCGGGCCAGGCGCACCATGCGCGGGCCCAGGATGAACCGCTTGCCGTCCAGGTGGCGGGCCAGCAGCCCCTCGTTCTCCAGCATCTGGCACAGGCGGTACACCGACGGCTGGGGAATGCCCATGGCCTCGGCGATCTCGGGCGTGGGGCGCGGCGTGTCGGCGGCGCCCAGGTATTCCAGGATGCCGAAGACCCGCAGGAAGTTCTGTCCCTTGTCCCGCTGCATGGGCTGCCCTTTTCCGGCGGCGCGGGGCCGCGTGTGGTCTGCGTGATGGCCGCGCAGTCTAGCGGTGGGTGTTTAAAATGTCAAAAATGATAAATTAAAAATCATTCTTGCGTTTTTTGTCACGTCCTGGCACTGTGCCTTCCGACCAGCGGGCCATGCCTTTGTTCAGGGACCAGGGCATCCGGCGCGCCGGGCATCAATGCCGCTTTTTTTCGAACCGCCCGCCGTCGTGGCGGCCCCAGGGGGACCGGTCGCGGCGGAAAAGGGTGGGGGGTCCGGCCAACGGATGGGCCGGGGCCATGACAAGGACGTCCCGATTCAAGGGAGCCGGTTGAAAGGACACGACCCATGAAGATGACCACCGAGGAAGCTTTCATCAAAGTCCTGCAGATGCATGGCATCGAGCATGCCTTCGGCATCATCGGCTCGGCCATGATGCCCATCTCGGACCTGTTCCCGGCCGCCGGGATCACCTTCTGGGACGGCGCCCACGAGTGCAACGCGGGCATGATGGCCGACGGCTACGCCCGCGCCACCGGCAAGATGAGCATGGCCATCGCCCAGAACGGCCCCGGCATCACCAACTTCGTGACGCCCATCAAGACCGCCTACTGGAACCACACCCCGCTGCTGCTGGTCACGCCGCAGGCGGCCAACAAGACCATCGGCCAGGGCGGCTTCCAGGAAGTGGAGCAGATGGCCGCGTTCAAGGACATGGTCTGCTACCAGGAAGAGGTGCGCGACCCCACCCGCATCGCCGAGGTGCTGAACCGGGTGATCGAGAAGGCCTGGCGCGGTTCCGCCCCGGCGCAGATCAACGTGCCCCGCGACATGTGGACCAAGGTGATCGACATCGAGATGCCCACCATCGTGCGCATCGAGCGTTCCGGCGGCGGCCGCGAGTCGGTGGCCGAGGCGGCGCGCCTGCTGTCCGACGCCAAGTTCCCGGTGATCCTGAACGGCGCCGGCGTGGTCATCGGCGGCGCCATCGACGCCTCGCGCCAGCTGGCCGAGCGCCTGGGCGCCCCGGTGTGCTGCGGCTATCAGCACAACGACGCCTTCCCCGGCAGCCACCCGCTGTCGTGCGGGCCCCTGGGCTACAACGGCTCCAAGGCGGCCATGGAGCTGATCGCCAAGGCCGACGTGGTGCTGGCGCTGGGCACCCGCCTGAACCCCTTTTCCACCCTGCCGGGCTATGGCATCGACTATTGGCCCAAGGACGCCAAGATCATCCAGGTGGACATCAATTCCGACCGCATCGGCCTGACCAAGAAGGTGACCGTGCCCATCCAGGGCGACGCCAAGCAGGTGGCCGAGCAGCTTCTGGCCGGCCTGTCGGCCACCGCCGGCGACGCCGGCCGCCAGGAGCGCCTGGACCTGATTTCCACCACCAAGTCCCGCTGGGCCCAGGAGCTGTCGTCCCTGGACCACGAGGATGACGATCCCGGCACCACCTGGAACGAGCGGGCCCGCAACGCCCAGCCCGAGCGCATGAGCCCCCGCATGGCCTGGCGGGCCATCCAGGCCGCCCTGCCGAAGGAGGCCATCATCTCCACCGACATCGGCAACAACTGCGCCATCGGCAACGCCTATCCCACCTTCGAGCAGGGCCGCCACTACCTGGCGCCGGGCCTGTTCGGGCCCTGCGGCTACGGCTTCCCGGCCATCCTGGGGGCCAAGGTCGGCCGCCCGGACCTGCCCTGCGTGGGCTTCGCCGGCGACGGCGCCTTCGGCATCTCCATGAACGAGATGACTGCCTGCGGGCGCGACAGCTGGCCGGCCATCACCATGGTCATCTTCCGCAACTACCAGTGGGGCGCCGAAAAGCGCAACACGACCCTGTGGTACAAGGACAACTTCGTCGGCACGGAACTGGATCTGGACGTGTCCTACGCCAAGATCGCCCAGGCCTGCGGCGTGAAGGGCGTGCAGGCCCTGACCATGGACCAGCTGACCCAGGCCCTGGCCACCGCCATCGCCGACCAGGCCAAGGGCGAAACCACCTTCATCGAGGTGATCCTGAACCAGGAACTGGGCGAGCCCTTCCGTCGCGACGCCATGACGGCCCCCGTGGCCGTGGCCGGCATCAGCCGCGACGACATGAAGCCCCAGCGCTCCGCGTAACCGCGTTTCGGGGCGGACGGCCTTCCGTCCGCCCCGCCAGCATACTGTTTCCTTGGGGGAGGACGGGCCGGGTGCAGCCCTTCGACGACATTCTGGCGCGGGCCAAGGCCCGGCCCATGCACATCGTGCTGGTGGAAGGCCAGGACCCGCGCATCATCACCGCCGCCAGCCGTATCCGTCGCGACGGCATCGCCCGCCTGACCCTGCTGGGCCGCGAACACATCATCCGCGACACCGCCTACGAGATGAACGTCCCGCTGCTGGACTGCGAGATCTTCGACCCCTCGGTCTCCGTCAACCACAACGCGCTCTACGCCCAGGCCTACCACGACCTGCGCCGCCACAAGGGGGTGAGCCGCGAGGACGCCGAGGACAAGCTGCGCGAGCCCCTGCACTACGCCAACATGATGGTCCGCATGGGCGAGGCCGACGGCACCGTGGCCGGGGCCTACTACAAGTCGGCCGACGTGGTGCGGGCCGCCGTGCAGGTGATCGGCACGGCGCCCGGGTTCTCGCTGGCCTCCAGCTTCTTCATCATGATGCTGTGCGAACCCCACCACGACCCGGCCCACGCCGCCCTGGTGCTGGCCGACTGCGCCATGAACGTGGACCCGGACAGCGCGCAATTGGCGCAGATCGCCATGGCCGCCGCCGACAGCGCCCACGACCTGCTGGGCCTGGAGCCCAAGGTGGCCATGCTGTCCTTTTCCACCTGGGGCAGCGCCGAACACCACTTCGTCGACAAGGTCAGCCGCGCCGCCGAACTGGTGCGCCAGGTCCGCCCGGCCCTGCGCATCGACGGCGAGCTGCAGCTGGACGCCGCCCTGGTGCCCGAAGTGGCCAACCTGAAGGCCCCGGAATCCATGACCGGGGGCGAGGCCAACGTCTTGATCTTCCCCGATCTGCAGTCCGGCAACATCGGCTACAAGCTGGTCGAGCGCCTGGCCGGGGCCAAGGCCGTGGGCCCCATCATGCAGGGCCTGAACCACCCGGCCAACGACCTGTCGCGGGGCTGCAGCGCCGACGACGTGTACCGGGTCGTGGCCGTCACCGCCGTGCAGGCCCAGGTGCGCGCCGACGCCGCCCGCGGCGCATGACAGCCGTGCGGCAACAATCGTCCCCGGGGCGGTGATCGCCCTACAATCCCCACAATTCGTCCTGTATAATTGATGCTGCCGTCGGGCGATGATCGCCCGGGTTGGGGACGGAGTGTCGGCATGTTGAGTATGTGGACACGCGCAAGGGGACTCCCGGCTGGCTTCTTGAGCCTGATCCTTCTGGTGCTGGCGGTACCCGCCGGCGCCGCCGAACCACCCTTGCCTGAACTGTCCGTGCCCGAACTGCTGTCCAACCTGGGCAGCCCCGACGAGAACACCCGGCTTGAGGCCATCGCCGCCCTGGGCGACAGCGGCGATCCCCGCGCCTTCGACCCGCTGCTGCGCCTGGCCACCGGCCCCGCCGCGCCGGGCCAGGACCGCATGGAGGCCGCCTGGGCCCTGGGCAACCTGGGCGACCGCCGCGCCGTGGAGCCGCTGATCGGCGCCCTGCGCCGCGACATGAAAGACCGCACCGGGGTGATGATGGCCATCATCCCGGCCCTGGGTGCCCTGGGCGATCCCCGGGCCGTGCCGGTGCTGCTGGACTGCCTGACCAACCGCCGCGACGACTGGCTGGCCCGGGAATCGGCGGCCGAGGCCCTGGGCGCCATCGGCGACCGCCGCGCCGTCGGCCACCTGATCAACGCCGCCTGGATGGCCGACACCCGCGACGCCGCCATCGGCGCCCTGGCCGCCATCGCCGACCCGGCGGGGGCCGAGGCCCTGGCCGGGGCCCTGGGCTCGGCGGAAGACCCCGAAACCCGCGCCGCGGCCATGGACGGCCTGGTGGCCATGGGCCCGCCGGCCGTGCCCTGGGTGGCCGGCCTGCTGGCGCCCCAGCGCCGCGAATTCACCGAACCGGACGTGCTGCGGGCGGCGGTCGAGGTGCTGGGCCGCATGGACGGCCCCGCCGCCCGGGCCGCCCTGACCGGCGCCCAGGACGATCCCGACCCGGCGGTGGCCGATGCCGCCCGCCAGGCCCTTGAAGGTCCTCCGGAAAAGCCCGTGGAAAAGAAGGTGCCCAAGGAATGAACCCGCATGGCCTGAACCCGAAAGAGTCCGTGGGGCCCATGAACCCGGAGGCCACGCGCCTGACTCCCTTCGGCGACGGCGCCACCCTGGCCACCCTGGAACGGGACGGCTTCCGGGTTTGCGTCACCAACCGGGGGGCGGCCCTGGTATCCCTGGTTTTCCCCGACGGCACCGACGTGGTGCTGGGCTACGGCGACGGGGCCGGCTACCGCGACGACGGCTACTACATGGGGCCGGTGGTGGGGCGCTATGCCAACCGCATCGCCGGCGGCCGGTTCGACCTGAACGGCCACACCTGGACCCTGGATCCCAACGAGGGCGCCAACCAGCTGCACGGCGGGCCCGACGGCTTCGGCCGCCGGGACTGGTCCCTGGAAACGGACGCCACCAACGGCCACCCGGCCGTGCGCCTGACGCTGGACAGCCCCCACCTGGACCAGGGCTTCCCCGGCCGGGTGTCGGCCGAGGCCCTTTACGAACTGGAACCGGGCGGCCTGCTGCGCCTGACCCTGACGGCGGCGTCGGACCGGCCCACGGTGGTCAGCCTGACCTCCCACGCCTACCTGAACCTGGCCGGCGGCGGCACCGTGGCGGGCCACGAGATGCGCCTGTATGCCCGCCGCTACACGCCCCTGGACGGCGCCTGCCTGCCCACCGGGGCCATCCTGCCCGTGGCCGGGTCGGACCTGGACTACCGCCAGTGGCGGCCCTTCGATCCGGGCCTGGACAACAACGTGATGGTGGACGGCACGCCCGGCGACCTGCGCCCGGTGGCCGACCTGCGCGACCGGGCCTCGGGCCGGGGGCTGACCGTCCTGGCCACGGCACCGGCGGCGCAGATCTATGGCGGCGGCGGCCTGGGCCCGCCCTTCGTGGCCCATGGCGGCCTGTGCGTGGAACCCCAGGCCTGCCCCGACGCCCCCAACCAGCCGGCCTTCGCCACCCCCCTGGTCACGCCCGAAACGCCCTACCGGGCGGTGATCGCCTTCCAGTGCCATTCCGTCTGACGGACAGATGCTCTAGAAAGAGGGTTCGGGCCGCCGCCGGGCGGCGCTGAACCCCGGGGCGCCATGCAGAGCTTCGACATCGTCACCTTGCGGGTGTTCCTGTCCGTGGCCCGCGCCGGCAGCATCGGCGCCGCGGCCCGGCGCGAGCACATCGCCGCCTCGGCCGCCAGCCGCCGCATCAGCGACCTGGAGCACGACCTGGGCGCGGCGCTGATCAAGCGCACGCCGTCGGGCGCCACCCTGACCCCGGCCGGGCGGGTGTTCGCCGAACACTGCGAAACCATCCTGGGCCAGTACGCCGACGTGCGGGCCGATCTGAAGCGCTTTTCCGAGGGCGAGGCCGGGGAACTGCGCATCGCCGCCGTGACCTCGGCCATGAACGGCGCCCTGCCGTTCCAGGTGGCCGATTTCCGCCGCCGCCACCCGGCCGTGGACGCGCGCCTGTCCGAGGTGTTCTCCAACGACGCCCTGCGCTACCTGCGCGAGGACCTGGCCGACCTGGTGGTGGTGTCCGACACCGAGGACACGCGCGGCTTCCAGGTGGCGCCCTATGCCACCGATCCCATCTGGGTGCTGGGCAGCGCCGGCCACCCCCTGTTCCGGGGCCGGGCCGAGGGCGAACCCATCCCGTTCGCCGAAACCCTGGACCACGAGCACCTGTCCCTGCACCTGGGGGGCGTGCTGGACGAACTGGTGGTGGAAGGGGCCCGGCGGGCCGGGCGCACGCCGCTCAGGCGGGTCGAGGTGATGCGCTTCGACGCCCTGCGCCGCTGTGCCGAGGCCGGCCTGGGCCTGGGCTTCCTGCGCGCCAGTTCCGTGCGGCCGTTCACCGACAAGGGCACCCTGCGCGGCCATCCCCTGGCCGACGACTGGGCCGACCGCCGGCTGGTCTGCGTCTACCCCAAGGGCCAGGACGCCTCGCCGGTCATGAACCTGTTCCTGGACCTGATCCAGGAGACGGCGGAGGGATAGGTCCGGCGGCTATCCGGTGGGCGGGACGCGCGCGGTACCGACCCTTCGAGGCTCGCGTTGCTCGCACCTCAGGGTGAGGTCCGTCAAATCGCTACGCCTTCACCCTGAGGAGGCCCGAAGGGCCGTCTCGAAGGGTTGGTGCGCCCGTGGGGAACCTATCAGGCCGACCGCCGGGCCCGCACGGCGTTCAGCACCGCGTGCAGGGGGCCGTCGGGGATGCCCAGTTCGTCCAGGTGAGCCACCGTGTTGGCCAGGTATTCCTCGGCCGGGCCCCGGTCGCCGTAC
>JAGREA010000172.1 GCA_020446745.1 Rhodobacterales bacterium
GCCATACCGTGGGTTCGCAGATCGCCCGGGTGATCAAGAAGTTCACCGACGAGAACGACCCCGAGCGCATCCAGGCCCGGGTGCTGGAGCTGCTGGACCTGGTGAAGCTGCCCCGCGACTTCGCCAAGCGCCGGCCGCGCCAGCTTTCCGGCGGCCAGAAGCAGCGCGTGGGCATCGCTCGGGCCTTCGCCGGCGACCCCAGCGTGGTGATCGCCGACGAACCGGTGTCGGCGCTGGACGTGTCGGTGCAGGCGGCGGTGACCGAACTGCTGATGGACATCCAGCGCAACAACCGCACCACCCTGCTGTTCATCAGCCACGACCTGTCCATCGTGCGCTACCTGTCGGACCGGGTGGTGGTCATGTACCTGGGCCAGATCATGGAAACGGGCACCACGGAAGAGGTCTTCGCGCCGCCCTACCACCCCTATACCGAGGCCCTGCTGTCGGCCGTGCCCATCGCCGACACCAGCATCGAGAAGCGCAAGATCGTGCTGGAAGGCGAACTGCCGTCGCCCCTGAACCCGCCCCGGGGCTGCCCCTTCTGCACCCGCTGCCCCTATGTGATCGCGGGCCTGTGCGACCGCGAGGCGCCGCAGGTGCAGGAATTCTCGGAAGGCCACCGCATCGCCTGCCACCTGGACCGCGAAGTGCTGGACCAGATGACCCCGGTGATCGCCCAGAAGGCTGATTACGCCCCCCAGCCCGAAGCGCCTCCGGCCGAATAGGACGCCGAATAGGACGATGGGAACGGTACCGTCACAACTTTGTGAACCGGTCGGTCCAGAATAAGCTGGCGCGGGGGGCGCCGGCGCACTAGGTGTGGGATATCCACCCCGCGTTCCCGTTCGGAGATCCCCCCATGCCGCGCCCCCGCGAATTCGATCTGGACATGGCCCTGGACCAGGCCATGCAGGTGTTCTGGGCCAAGGGCTACGAAGCCACGTCCCTGGGCGACCTGACCGACGCCATGGGCGTCAGCCGGTCCAGCTTCTACCAGGCCTTCGGCTCCAAGCACGACCTGTACCTGTCGGCCCTGGACCGCTACGGCGACCTGTCGGTCAGCCGCCTGGAAACGCAGCTGGACTGCGGCGCCACCGTGCGCAACGCCATCGCCAGCGTGTTCGACGCCCTGATCGACCGGGCCATGGCGCCGGACGGCAACTGCGGCTGCCTGCTGGGCAACACGGCCGTGGAGCGGGCCCGCCACGACCCCGAGGCCCAGGTGCGCGTCACCGCCGCCCTGGACCGCATCGAACGGGCCTACCGCGAGGCCGTGCAGCGCGGCCAGGCCCGGGGCGAGATCGCCGCCGACCGCGACGCCGGCGCCCTGGCCCGCTATTTCGTCAGCAGCGCCAACGGCCTGCAGGTCATCGCCAAGGCCCGGCCCGACCGCCAGGTGCTGGAAGACATCAAGCAGACGGTGCTGTCCATCCTGCACTGACGCCCACCCCGTTTCCGCCCCGCCCGGGCGGGGCTTTGCTGCCCCTTTTTTTGAACCGTTTGGTACAGAATTCAGCCCTGGAAAGGACCCCGCCATGACCCTGGCCGACGACCTTCGCGCCCAGCAGGACGCCGCCGCCCAACGCATGCCCGCCGACGTACTGGCCGTGATGGCCCGGGTGTTCGCCGACCTGGCCGCCAGCGGCCTGGCCGGCCGGGCCCTGGGGGTGGGCGACCGGGCGCCCGACTTCACCCTGCCCGACGCCACCGGCAAGCCCCTGTCGTCCGCCGACCTGCGGGCCCGGGGGCCGCTGGTGATCAGCTTCTACCGGGGCTCCTGGTGCCCCTACTGCAACCTGGAACTGCGCGCCCTGCAGGCCCTGGCGCCGGACTTCGCGGCCCGCGGCGCGCGGCTGGTGGCCATCTCGCCGGAACAGCCCGACGGCTCCCTGTCCCTGGCCGAAAAGCACGCCCTGACCTTCGACGTGCTCAGCGACGCCGGCAACGCCACGGCCCGGGCCTTCGGCCTGGTGTACACGGTGGATCCGGAACTGCGCGCCATCTACACCGACAAGTTCAACATCGACCTGCCGGCCCACAACGGCGACGACTCGTGGGAACTGCCCATGCCCGGCACCTACGTGGTGGGGGCCGACGGGGTGATCACCTTCGCCCAGGTGGATTCCAACCACCAGAACCGGGCCGAGCCGGCCGACGTGCTGGCCGCCCTGGGCTGAAACGGAAACCGCCCGGACAGGAAGCCTGTCCGCCCCCGTCGGGCAGACAAGAAAACTGCCCGGACAGGAAGCCTGTCCGCCCCCGTCGGGCAGACAAGAAAACTGCCCGGACAGGCAACCTGTCCGGGCAGCTCGGAAGTGGGCCTTCGGTCGACCGGCGGGGCGGGGGGTCATCCCGCCCGGCCGGCGGGCATGGGCCGAAGGTCCGGGCCAGGCCAAGCGGCCTGGATCTGCAAAGCGGCCTAGTTGTCCTTTTTCATCATCGGCATCTTCGAGTGGTCCATCTGGTCGTGGCCCATCTCCATCTTCATCTTCATGCCCGCGCCCATGGCGCCGGCGCCCTTCACCGACACGGTGACGGTCACGTCGCCGGCCTTCTCGAAGGTCAGGGTCAGGGGGAAGGTCTCGCCTTCCTTGAACGGCGCCGCCAGGCCCATGAACATCACGTGATAGCTGCCGGGCTTCAGGTCCACCTGGCCCTGGGCCGGCACGTCGATGGCCGGCACCTGGCGCATGCGCATCACCTCGCCTTCCTTGATGTGGGTGTGCAGTTCCACCCGCTTGCCCTTGTCGGCCGAGGCCGAGATCAGGCGGTCGGCGGCGCCGGTGTTGGTGATGGTCATGAAGGCGGCGCCGGCCCGGGCCATGCCGGCCGAGGCGCGGGCCCAGGGGGCATGGATGGTCAGGTCGCCGGCCTTGGTCATGGCGTCGGCGGCCCAGGCGGTGGTGCCGGTGACGGCGGTGGTGAACAGGGCGGCGGCCAGGGCCACGCCCGCGAAGAGGGTACGGGTCATCACAAGGGTCCTTATCCCGATGAACGACGGCATGCCGCCCGTTCATGGGTCGCTATTTTTGTAAATGGTACGGTTGCAGCGGGAAACTACGCTAGGGCCCGGCCGGGCGCCCCTCAGACCTTCAGGGCGCCGCCGGCCCGGGCCAGGCCGGC
>JAGREA010000173.1 GCA_020446745.1 Rhodobacterales bacterium
CGCGATGCCTACACCGTCCGTTTCCGCGCCCACGGGGAAACCCACCAGGGCGTGCTGTGGAAAAGCGCCGCCGCCCAGACCCTGCGGTTCGAACGCCTGCTGGACATCCTGTCGGACCACCCGATGGGCCGGCCCATGACCATCAACGACCTGGGCTGCGGCTGGGGCGCCCTGTTCGAGCACATCGCCCGGGCCCCGCACCTGCCGCCCCTGGCGGCCTACCGGGGCTATGACATCTGCCCCGACATGGTGATGGCGGCGCGCAAGCGCATCCGTGATCCCAGGGCCCGCTTCACCGTGGCCTCGGGCGTCCAGGCGGACGCCGACTACGGCATCGCGTCGGGCACCTTCAACCTGTCCATGGGCGTGGCGCCCGATGCCTGGGACATCCATGTGCGCCAGGACCTGCGCGACCTGTGGCGGCGCTCGCGGCGCGGCCTGGCCTTCAACCTGCTGGACCTGGGGCGCCTGGACGGGGCCGACCCGGGCACCCTGCACTACGTGGACCCGGACGCCTACCTGGCGTTCTGCCGCCGCTACATGTCGGCGGACGTGACCGTGGCCGTCGACGACCCGATCCCGGACGTGACGTTCCTGGTGCGGCGGTAGGCCACATACACAGCCTCACCCTGAGGTGCGAGCGCAGCGAGCCTCGAAGGGCCGACGTTTGGGCTTCGAGACGCCCATCTGCGATGGGCTCCTCAGCCTGAGGGAGGAGAAATTGCGGGTATCGCGCCTGGTTGATCCGGGCGATGTCCCTACTTGGCGAAGGCCTTGTCGTCCAGCTCGCCCATCACCGTCAGCAGGGTGTAGACGGCGACGGCCACGTTGGCCTTGGCGGCGGCGGCGTCGCTGCTGGCATTGATCAGCGAGGTTTCGCCCGACAGCACGTCCAGCAGCGACCGGCGGCCCAGCTGGCGCTCCTTGCGGGCCTGCTCCAGGAACTCGGCGGCGATGTTGGACTGGTTGGTCAGCAGGCGGTGGTTTTCCCGCGCCGTCACCAGGGCCTGCCAGGCGTTGCGGGCCTGGCGCTCCACCTCGTCGCGGGAATCGGCGGTGCGCAGGGCCGAAGCCGTCAACTGGTCGCGGAAGGACCGGTCGCTGTTGAAGGCGGTCAGGCCCAGGTTGAAGGGATAGCTGAATTCCACCTTGGCCAGGGCCTCGCGCTCGTAGCCCGGCAGGGCGTTGATGTCCTTCTTGAACTTCAGGCTGCCCACGGCCTGGATGCGGGGCAGGAACTTGTCGGCCTTGTTGCGGGTCAGGTCCTCGGCCGCCTGGCGGGTCTGCAGGCCGGACACGCGAAGCTGCGGGTTGCTGTCCAGGGCCCGGCGCACGGCCTCTTCCACGTTGGCGGGCAGCAGGTCCACCGGCAGGTTGGGGGCCACCAGTTCCTCGTCGGGCGGCACCACGTCGCCGAACACCCGCTGGAAGGCGTTGCGGGCCACGGCCAGCTGGCCCTCGGCGCGCACCAGGCGGGCCTGGGCGCCGGCCAGTTGGGTCTTGGCCTGCAGCACGTCGGTGGAGAAGCCGGCGCCCCGCTTGACCAGGGCGTCTTCCAGTTCGGTCTGCTTCTTGATGTTGCCTTCCGACTGGCGGGCGAAGCCCACCACGTCGCGGGCCTTGGAAAGGTTCAGGTAGGCGGTGGCGGCCTCGAACAGCACCAGCTGGCGCTGGCTGTCCAGGTTGGCCACGGATTCCTCCATGGCCAGGCGGGCCTTGCGCACGCCGGCGTTGGTCTTGCCGAAATCCCACAAAAGCTGGGTGATGCGCAGGTCCAGTTCGCGCGGCACCTTGGAACTGTCGCGCAGGGGCCGCGGCTGGTTCTGGTGCTCGTAGCCGTAGGAGCCGTCCACGTTCAGGGTGGGGTACCAGTCGCCCAGGGCCTCGCGGGCCTTTTCGCGGGCCGACGACAGGTCGGCCTCGGCCGCCTTGATGCGGTTGTCGCCGGCCAGGACCTGCTGCACCAGGTCCCCCAGCGTCGCGGCGGACGCCTGGCCAGCGCCGAACACCGCCAGCCCGAAAGCCGCGGCGAAAAGCCCCGCCCCTTTAAACCTAGAACCCATTCCCAGCACCTTCGTTCCCCGGCCGTTCTGTGCCGAGCGGACTATATCACGGCAATTTCCCAGAAAACCATACGTTTTAAATGGTTCGGCCCGCCTGGGAGGCGGGCCGGCGCCGTTCTGCATGCCATGTTATTCGGCCGGTTCCGCTTCGGCGGCCAGACCGCCGCGACGGCGATTCCACCACCGCCGGGGCGGCTTGCCCTGGCGCGAATCGGCCCGCTTGCCGCCCCGCAGCATCAGGGCGGCGGGCGTCACCACCAGGGTCAGCAGGGTGGCGAAGCCCAGGCCGAAGACGATGGAGGTGGCCAACTGCGACCACCACTGGGTGGCCGGCGCGCCCACCGAGATGACCCGGTCCACGAAGTCCAGGTTCACCTTGAACATCATGGGCATGAGCCCCAGCATGGTGGTGACGGTGGTGAGCATCACCGGGCGCAGGCGCTGGGCCCCGGTGTGCAGGATGGCCTCGCGCACCGTGGCGGCCGATCCCTTCAGGCGGTCGAAGGTATCGATCAGCACGATGTTGTTGTTGACCACGATGCCGGCCAGGGCGATGACGCCGATCCCCCCCATGACCGTGCCGAAGGGCTGGTGGGTGACCAGCAGGCCGATCAGCACGCCCACCGTGGACATGACCACGGCGAACAGGATCAGCGACGCCGAATAGAAGCTGTTGAACTGGGTCACCAGGATGATGGCCATGATGAACAGCGCCACGGCGAAGGCCTTGCTCAGGAACGCCTGGGACTTCTTCTGTTCCTCGTCCTCGCCCTTGAACTCGGTTTCGATGTTGGGGTCCAGGTTGGCGGTCTTCAGCCACTGGGTCAGGGCCAGCACCTTGTCGTTGGCCAGCACGCCGGGCGCCAGGTCGGCCTTCACGGTCATCACCCGCTTGGAATCGGTGCGCCGCACGGTGCCGGTCTTGGGCTGGGCCACCATCTTCACGAAGTTGCTGATGGGCACGGCGCCCTGGGCCGTGCCGATGCGCACGGTATCCAGCTGCAGGATGGTGCGGTCGTCCACCGGGAAGCGGGCCCGAAGGTCGATCTCGTCGTCGGAATCGTCGGGCCGGTATTCGCCCAGCTTCAGGCCCGTGGTGACCAGCTGCACCGCCTGGCCCACCTGGTCGATGGTCAGGCCGTACTTGGCCGCCTGGGCGCGGTCCACCTTCAGTTCCCATTCGATGCCCGGCAGGGCGCGGGTGTCCTCGATGTTGACCAGGCCGCCCACGGACTTGAAGCCCTCGATCACCTTCAGCACGGCGGGCACCAGCAGGTCCGGATCGCGGGCCGAAAGCTGAAGCTGCACCGGCTTGCCCACGGGCGGGCCGGCATCAGGCTTGCGCGGGTCCACGTAGATGCCGGCCAGGTCGGCGGTGCGGTGGCGGATGTCGTCGAAGATCTCGGTGGCCGACCGGCGGGTATCCCAGTCGGTGAATTCCAGGGTGATCTCGCCGATGATGTCCTCGGCCTCGTTGCTGGACTGGTTCTGGCCGGTGCGGGTGTAGATGGTCTCGAACTCGGACATGCCCAGGATGCGGCTTTCCACCTGCTGCATGATCGCATCCTTTTCCCAGGCCGACAGGTTGCCCCGGGCCCGCACCTGCAGCTTGGCGAATTCCGGCTCCACGTCGGGGAAGAACTCGACCCCCTTGCCGTATTCGCCATAGACCCAGCCGACGCCCACCAGCGAGCCGATGGCCAGGACGATCACCAGCACCGGCACCTTCAGGGCCTTGTCCAGGACCCGCACGTAGAAGCCGGTGAAGCCCGGCAGGCGGCGCAGGGCATCGACGGATTCGTCGCCGGCCAGGCCGCGCATGGTTTCAGGGTCGGCGGCGCCGGGGCGGCCGAACAGGGCCCCCAGGGTGGGGATGAAGATCAGCGCCATCAGCAGCGAGGCCGACAGGGTGGCCAGCAGGGTGATGGGCAGGAACTTCATGAATTCGCCCACCACGCCGGGCCAGAACAGCAGCGGGAAGAAGGCCGCCAGGGTGGTGGCGGTGGAGGCGATGATGGGCCACGACATGCGCTTGGCCGCCTGGGCATAGGCCCGGTGGCGGGGTTCGCCCTCGGTCATCTTGCGGTCGGCGTATTCGGTGACCACGATGGCCCCGTCCACCAGCATGCCGACGGCCAGGATCAGGCTGAACAGCACCACGATGTTGACGGTCAGCCCCATGGAATAGAGCACCAGCATGGCGGTCAGGAACGAGCCCGGAATGGCGATGCCCACCAGCAGCGCCGAACGCCAGCCCAGGGCCGCCACGACAACGATCATCACCAGCAGGATGGCGCTGATCACGTTGTTCTGCAGGTCCGTCAGCATGGTGCGGATGTCCTTGGACTTGTCCTGGGAATAGGCCACGTCCACGGCGGCCCGCAGGCCATCGGGCCAGGCGGCCCGTTCGTGTTCCACCACCTGGCGCACGTGCTCGATGGTGTCGATGATGTTCTCGCCGGTGCGCTTCGAGACCTCCAGGGCCACGGCCGGGTGGCCGCCCACGCGGGCGAAGGTTTCCGGGTCCTTGAAGGTGCGGCGCACCTCGGCGATGTCGCCCAGGCGGACCACGGAATCGCCTTCCACCTTGACCGGCTGGTTGACCACGTCGAGCACCGATTCATACAGCCCCGGCACCTTGACCGAGAACCGCCCCTTGCCCGTGTCCTGGGCGCCGGCGGCCACCAGCAGGTTGCTGGAGCGCACGGCGGCCACGGCGTCGGCCGGCGTCAGGCCATAGCTTTCCACCTTGATGGGGTCGATGACGATTTCCACCAGCTCGTCGCGCTTGCCCGAGATCTTGGCCTCCAGCACCGTCGAGATGCCCTCGATGGCGTCCTGCAGGTCGTCGGCCAGCTTGTAGAGCGTGCGTTCGGGCACGTTGCCGGCCAGGGTCACCACCAGCACCGGGAACAGGCTCAGGTTCACCTCGTGCACCGTCGGCTCGTCGGTGGCGTCGGGCAGGTCGGGCTTGGCCAGGTCCACCTTCTCGCGCACGTCGGACATGGCCTGGTCGGCGTCGAACCCGGCCTCGAATTCCAGGGTCACGTTGGCCCCGCCCTCATAACCCTGGGCGCGCATCTCCTTCACCCCCTCGATGGACCGCAGCTCGGTCTCCATGGGGCGGATCAGCAGGCGTTCGGCGTCCTCGGGCGAGATGCCGTCGTGGGTGATGGACACGTAGATGATGGGGATGTTGACGTCCGGGTCGGCCTCCTTCGGAATCAGCGAGAAGGCCACCCCGCCGGCGATCAGCAGGAACAGCAGGGCCAGCAGGACGGTGCGCGACCGCCCCAGGGCGCTTTCGATCACGGTTTTCATGAGTCGCTGACCGCCATGTGGGCGCCCTTGCCGTTCGTCTGCGGCGGCGCGGTTTCGGGCACGGCCTGCACGGTCTGGCCCTCGCGCACGAATTCCTGGCCCACGATGATCATGTCCAGGCGGTCGGGCAGGCCGCCCAGCCACACGCCGTCGGGGTTGTCGATGGCGATTTCCACGCGGAACGTGCGGGTGCTGTTGTCGGACGCCTTGGCCACGTAGCGCACCGTGCCCTCGGCCTGGCGCCCGTCCACCAGGGTCACCTGGGCCCAGCCGCCCACGTGCACGCGGTTGATGTCGCGTTCCGACACCTCGGCCGCCACCACCAGGGGATCCAGGTCCATGATCCGCGCCACCGGGTCGCCGGTCTTCAGGTAGTCGCCGTCCTCCACCGGCAGGTCCTCGACCACGCCGTCGAAGGGCGCGCGGACGCGGGTGTGGTCGATGGCCACGCGGATGGTGCGCAGCGCCGCCTTGGCGGCGGCCAGGGCGGCCTCCTCCTCGACCAGCTGGACCTTGGAGCGGAAGTTCTTCTTGGCCAGGTCCGTGGCGGCGTCATAGGCCACCTGGCGGCTGCGCACCTCGGCCTCGGCCTGCTGCAGGCGGGCCGCCCGGTCGTCCATGTTCAGTTGCGCCAGCACCTGGCCGGCCTTCACCTTCTGGCCCTTGGTGACCGGGCGTTCGGCCACCTGGCCGTCGGTCTCGACGCGCACCTGCACGGTGCGGTCGGCTTCGGTGCGGCCATAGAGCACCAGCTCGCGCAGGTGTTCCTGGGCCACCACCGAGCGCACGCGCACGGGGAAGGGCTTGTCGGCCTCGGCCGCCGGGGCCGGCGCGGCCTGCTGCGCCGTCACCTGCCCCGGTTCCACGGGGGCGGCCGCATCACCGGTGGCGCCGCCGGCCGGAAACTGGCCCGAGGCCATCCAGCCTACGGCGGCGACGGTGATCACGCCGGCAATGACGTACGAACTTTTCATAACCAGAATTCCTTATCGCTCATTCGGCGGCGCGCGACGACGGCCGATCCGACGGCCGATCAGACGGCCGATCAGACGGACGGTCTTCCCCGTCCTCCAGGATCAGGACCCGCTCGCGCTCCATGACTTCGACCATGGCGCGGTAGAACGCCCGGCCCATCTCGTAAACGAACCGCTGTCCCGGCTGGGCGCCGGCGCAGTCGCCGTTCTTCTCCTCGATGGCGGCCAGCCGGTCGCGGTGGATTCCCAGGTAGCTTTCGAACACCCGGGCCCGGTGCTCCGGTTCCAGCAGGTGGGAAAAGAACAGCATGAACAGGTGTTCCGACCGCACCTTGTCGGGCGCCGGCATCTTGCGCATGGCGGCGCGGAAGGCCCGCTCGCCGGCCGGCGTGATGGCGTACACCTTCTTCGCCGGGCGCCCTTCCTGGGGAATGTCCTGCCAGGTCACCAGGCCCTCGTCGCTCAGCTTGCTCAGCGCCGGGTAGATGGACCCGAAGCTGGTTTCGTGGAAGTGGGCGAAGGGTCCGTCCTCGAACTGCTTCTTGATTTCGTAGCCGCTGGCCTCACCCAGGGTGAGCACGCCAAGGCACAGGGTTTTCACATCCATCTTCGGCCGTTTCCCCGCCCGTTCGAACGACGGCATGCCCGGACCCGGGGGCCGGACACGCGGTGCAATCGTGATTGAACCCGCGGCCCGCAACCGGCGCCGCGATGGGAGTCGCTTGATATATCGGCTTGATATATGGTGGGGGTGTATATATCACTCCGACATATCATTCAAGCACGGAATGGAGTGTGCGCCCGGCCGCCGCCGGGGTCTGTGAAGCGGTTCACAAAGGATCAAGGAATCGTGAGGCGGCGGCGGCGGGCGGCCCTATTCGGCCGCTTCGACGATGGCTTCCAGGGCCGCCCGGTCCAGCACGGTGACCGAGCCCCGGCCCAGGCGGACCAGGCCCTCGTCCTCCAGGGCGCGAAGCTGCTTGTTCACCGCCTCGCGGGTGGTGCCCATCATGGCGCCCAGCATCTGCTGCGACAGGTTCAGGCCGATGCGCACCCCGTCGGGGGCCTTCTCGCCGTGCTGGCCGGCCAGGCGCAGCAGGCGCTTGGCCAGGCGGGTGCGCAGGTCCAGGAAGCTGAAGTCCTCCAGCTGCTCGCTGGTGGAGCGCAGGCGCTGGCACATCATGCGCAGCAGCTTCAGGCACAGGGCCGGGTTGGTTTCCAGCACCGGCAGGAAGTCGCGCCGTTCCAGCACCAGCAGGTCGCAGCGGCCCATGGCGATGGCGTCGGCCGTGCGCTCGCCGCCGTCGATCAGGGCGATCTCGCCGAACACCTCGCCGGGCTCGATGACCCGCAGCACCACCTCCTTGCCGTCGGCGGAATAGGCGACGATGCGCACCCGGCCGCTGATCACCCCCATCATCCCCGTGGCCGGGTCGCCCTTGGAAAAGATGTTCTGGTTGGCGGTGTAGGCGCGGGTGTGGGACAGGGCGGCCAGCCGGTCCAGGTCGTCCGGCGGCAGGCCCTTCAGCAGGAAATGTTCGGCCAGAATGTCCCGCACGGCGGCGCTCTCTCCCGCTACGTTCCCGTGGCGGCCACTCTATCCTCAACGGGCCCGGGTGGCGACCCCCGGAACCGCGTTCTCGCCCGTTGGCCGTTCGGATTTAACCGACGTCAATTCCCTTTACCGCCCGGACCCGCTACCCTTGAGGGTGTGGTGGACCGGCACGGGGCCGGTCCCTGGATCGGCATGTTGTGGGATAGGGACGACCGGTCGGAACATGACCAGCCCCGGACGCAGAAACGGACTCGGCAGCTTCTGGCGGCGGCTTGCCACCCGCCGGCTGGGCGCCGTGCTGGGCGTCCTGGCGCTTCTGACCCATGTCGTCATTCCCCTGGGCCAGGCGGTGCCCCGCGCGGGCGCCGACGAGGGAACGGCCCTGCCCCCGGCCTTCTTCGTCATCTGCGCCACCTACGGCACCAAGACCCTGCCCATGCCCGGCGGCCCCGACCAGGCCCCCAACCCGGGCAAGGCCCCGTCCAATTCCACCACCACCTGCCCCGTCTGCCAGGTCCAGTCCCTGGGACAGACC
>JAGREA010000174.1 GCA_020446745.1 Rhodobacterales bacterium
CACGGCCCAGCAGGCGGCCCGCCAGCAGCTGGCCGCCGGCCTGGCCAAGGCCAGCGGCAACCAGCCCCTGAACGTGTCGGTGACCGTCACCGACGAGGGCGCCACCCTGGTGTCCCAGCCCCGGTCCACCCTGGCCCAGACGCCGGTGCCCGGCACCGCCGCCGACGGCAACGGCGGCCAGGCCAATGCCGGGCGCGGCCAGGCCACGGCGGCCCTGCACGGCCAGGGCAACGCCAACGCCAATCCCCAGGCCCTGGCCAACGCGGCGCCCCAGGCCCAGGTGCAGGCCCCGGTGCAGCCCACGGCGGGCGGCACGGCCGGCACTCCCTCGGCCCAGACCGGCCCCGGCATCCTGTCCGCCGGCTCCTCGGCCACCGGCACGGCCGGCGGCGGCGAGGCCCTGCCCGGCGCCCAGGCGGGCCAGACCCAGGACACCCAGGCCGGCCAGCAGGCGGCCAAGGCCACCCACGCCCGCAATGCCGGCGCCACGCCGCGCCAGGCGGTGGTGGACCACGTTTCGGTGCAGATCATGAAGGCCGTGAAGGCCGGGGTGGACCGCATCCACATCCAGCTCAAGCCCGCTTCCATGGGGCGCATCGACATCCAGTTGGAGATGAGCCACGAGGGCAAGGTGTCGGCCGTCATCACCACCGACAACAAGGACACCCTGGACCTGCTGCAGAAGGATTCGAAATCCCTGGAGGCGGCCCTGAAGGACGCCGGCCTGGACGCCAACCAGGAGGACCTGGAATTCAACCTGAAGGGCGGCGAGAACCAGCAGGGCACGGACGGCGACGGCGCCGCCGGCGGCCGCCTGGCCGACGCCCAGGCCGAGGCGGAGGACGAAGCCGTCGCCCCGCCCCCGCCGCCGCCCCCCTACATCCTGGCCGAGGGCCGGGTGGACATCCGGGCCTAGGAAGGTGATGCCATGACCACGTCCGCTGCCGCCGCGGCCATAGCCAGCACGGAACAGACCAAGTCCCAGCAGTCGTCCCAGAAGCTGGCCGAGGACCTGGACCAGTTCCTGACCCTGCTGACCACCCAGTTGCAGAACCAGGATCCCCTGGACCCCCTGGACGCCAACGAGTTCACGTCGCAGCTGGTGCAGTTCGCCAGCGTGGAACAGCAGATCCAGCAGAACGCCAACCTGGAACAGATGGTGGCCCTGCAGCAGACCTCGCAGGTGGCCACCATGGTGGACTACCTGGGCACCACCATCGAGGCCTTCGGCGACACCGTGTACCTGGGCGAGGAAGGGTCGGCCCGCTTCGCCTTCGTGCTGACGGAATCGGCCGTGGACACGGACATCATCATCCAGAACAGCAGCGGCGAGACCGTGGCCACCATGACCGGCGCCACGGACATCGGCAAGCACGAGATCGTCTGGGACGGCACCAACAACCAGGGCAACCGGGTCGAGGCCGGCGAATACACCGTCATCGTCACCCCCAAGGACTACGAGGGCCTGCCCATCGAGGTGGTGCAGACCATCCAGGGCGAGGTGACGGGCGCCGGATCGGACGAAGGCAACGTGACCATGTTCCTGAACACGGTCCTGGTGCCCATGGAAAACATCATTTCCGTTCGCGAGACCACCAAGGCCACCGAAGAAGCGGTGACCGACACGACGAACGACACCAGTGGCGACGAGGAAGAAACCGACTCGGGCTCCTGACGGCGGGGCGAAAACGCCCTGCCCTCACGGGTGACGGGAACGAGCCGGCGCGCGGGCCGGACCAGCGAAGGAGAGTATCATGAGCTTGTACGGTGCATTGTTCTCTGGCGTGTCCGGCCTGACGGCCCAGAGCAGCGCCATGGGCGCCATTTCCGACAACATCACCAACGTGTCCACCATCGGCTACAAGAACACCCAGGTGGACTTCCAGACCCTGGTGACCAAGCAGACGTCGGTGACCTTCTATTCCGCCGGTGGCGTGCAGTCGCGGCCCAAGCAGGCCAACGACGTGCAGGGCCTGCTGCAGGCCTCCACCTCGCAGACCGACATCGGCATTTCCGGGTCCGGCTTCTTCGTGGTCAACGAGGTGGCCCAGCCGGGCATCAACAACCAGTACCTGTTCAGCCGCGCCGGGTCGTTCTTCCAGGACAACGAAGGCTACCTGCGCAACACGGCGGGCTTCTACCTGCAGGGCTGGCCCACCGACGCCCAGGGCACCGTGGTGCCGGCCAATTCCAACCTGACCATCGCCAACCAGAACATCATTTCCACCGACTACCTGGAAACGGTGAACCTGTCGCGGGTGGGCGGCACGGCGGCGGCGACCACGGAAATCGCCATCGGCGCCAACCTGCCGTCCAACGCGGCGGCCGGCACCACCCACAAGACCGATGTGCAGTTCTTCGACACCCTGGGCAACGCCCACACCATCAGCTTCAACTACACCAAGTCCACCACGCCCAACGAGTGGGACCTGACCATGGAGCCGCCCAGCGGCACCAACATCCTGACGCTGTATGACGACAACGGGTCCGTCTATTCCAGCATCGGCCAGCTCCAGTTCACGGCCCAGCCGGCAACCACGGCCACGGTCACGGTGAACGGCACCACCTATGACTTCGGGTCCGGCGCCGGCGCGGTCACGGTGGCCCTGGGCGGCACCGTGGCGGCCACGGTGGCCGCCCTGGCCGCCGCCATCGCCGCCAACGACGCCGCCTTCGGCACCGGGTCCACCGACAGCACGGCAACGATCAGCGCCGGGTCCACCACCACCCTGCTGTTCGGCAACAACCTGGGCGGCGGCGGCGACTACACGGTCACCACGTCGGGCCTGACCGACGGCTCGGGCAACGCGGTGGTCACCCAGCTGTCCACCTTCACGGTGCAGGACACCACCGTGGCGGCGGCCGACCGGGCCATCGAGTTCGACAGCGACGGCCTGCCGGCGGCCTTCAACGTGGCCGAGATCGAGATCCTGGGCTTCGCCAACGGCGCCGCCGACATGGACAACGCCACGGCCAACACGCCGCGCATGGACATCGACTTTGGCACCATCGGCGAAGCCAACGGCATGACCCAGTTCGGCGAGGAGTTCACGCCCACCTTCATCCAGCAGAACGGGTCGCGGTTCGGCACCTTCGCCGGGGTGTCCATCGACACCGACGGCCTGCTCACCGCCCTGTTCGACAACGGCGAACTCAGGCCCATCTTCAAGATCCCGCTGGCCACCTTCGTCAACCCCAACGGCCTGGAATCGCGCACCGGCAACGTGTGGAACTCCACCGAACGGTCCGGCGACTACACCCTGCGGGTGGCCGACAACGGCCCGGCGGGCCAGGTGATCCAGGCCTCGCTGGAAGCCTCCACCGTGGACATCGGCGAGGAATTCACCCAGATGATCATCGTCCAGCGGGCCTATTCGGCCAGCACCAAGATCATCACCACGGCCGACCAGATGCTGGAAGAGCTGATGCGCACCAAGCGCTGATCCCCTTCCCCTTCGCCCGCGCTTCGGGGCCCGGCCGTTTCGGTGGCCGGGCCCTTGGCTATTCGGAAAGGTCCATGTCGTAGCCGAAGGCCCGGGCGTGGGGCACCAGGGGGTCCAGGGCATCGCCCAGGTGGGGGGCGTAGCGGCGCCAGCGGTCCACGGCCCGGGCGTACAGCGGCTCGGCCACCTGGTGGTAGCTGGGAGCCCGCACCGGGGCGCCGGCCTTCTCCGTATGGTCCAGCACGGCGTCGGTCCAGGGCAGGTCCAGGTCCTCCAGCAGCAGCCGCGCCGTGGCCTCGGGGTGGGCCACCAGGTCCTCGTAGCGCAGGGTCTGCACGTCCAGGTCCAGCACCCGGCGGAAGTGGCGCCACAGGTCCATCACCCGGTCGTAGAGCGCCACCGTGCCCTCCAGGGTGTCGAAGTGGACCAGCGCCCGGTTGGCCCGGAAGTCCTGCATGAAGCAGCTCAGGCAGGCGTCGGCCGGGTGGCGCAGCACGAACAGGAACCGGGCCTCGGGGAACAGGCGGTGGATCAGCCCGGCGTCCACCAAATTCAGCGGCATCTTGTCGACGATCTTCCGGCCCGGCGCCAGGTCGCCGCCCAGCACCGTGGCGGCGGCGGCGCGGTAGAGCCCCCGCAGG
>JAGREA010000175.1 GCA_020446745.1 Rhodobacterales bacterium
AGGACACGGGCGAGATCGCCTACACCGACGTGTCCTGCCGCCTGCTGGACCTGAAGACCTGCCGCTGCACCAACTATGTGCAGCGGCGGCGCTTCGTCCCCGACTGCGTCCCCCTGGACCCGGACAACGTGGGCGAGCTGCGCTGGATGCCTTCCACCTGCGCCTACCGCCTGCTGGCCTTCGGCCGGCCCCTGCCGGCCTGGCACCCGCTGGTCAGCGGCGACCCCGATTCGGTGCACCGGGCCGGACAGTCGGTCCAGGGCCGCTGCGTCCCCGAATCAGAGGCCGGCGACCTGGAAGACCACATCGTCACCTGGCCGGCCTAGGCGGTTTCTCCAGGGCCAACGTCTCGCCGATGCGCAGCAACTGGGGTGTGAAGCCCGCCTTTTTTGTGGCCAGGAACCGGTCCCGGGTCTGCAATGGCGGGTCCTCGCCCAGGGGGAAGGTGCCCCAATGGATGCCGATGGCCCGCGACGCTCCCAGGCGCCGGGCCAGGGCGGCGGCCTCCTCGGGCGTGGTGTGCTTGCCCTTCATCAGCCAGGCCGGCTGGTAGGCGCCGATGGGCACCAGGGCCACGTCGGCGCGGCCGGCGCGGTCGCGGACCCGGTCGAACAGGGGCCCCGGGGCGGTGTCGCCGCTGAACCAGACGGCCAGGTCCCGCCCGCGCAGCATGAACCCCGACCACAAGGTAAAGTTCTTGTCGATCAGGCTGCGCTGGGAATTGTGGATGGCCGGCGTCGCCTGGATGGTGACGGCGCCCAGGGTCTCGCGGTCGTACCAGTCCATCTCGCGCAGGTTCGCGAGCCCCGTGCCCCGAACCAGGGGTCCCAGCCCCAGGGGCACCAGGACCCGCACGCCCGGTTGCCGCGCCGCGATCAGGCGCAGGGACGGCAGGTCCAGGGAATCGTAGTGGGCGTGGGAGATGACGATGGCGTCCAGCGGCGGCAGGTCGTCGACGGTCAGCCCCGGCGGCACCCAGCGTTCCACCTTGATGGGCCAGGGCGAGGCGTAGGGGGTGAAGATGGGATCGGTCAGGATGTTGACCCCGTCGAGCCCGATCAGGGTGGTGGCGTGGCCGATCCAGGTCACCCGGTTCCTGGTCTCCAGGGACGTCAGCATGGCCCGCGCGTCCGCCGGTGCCACGACGAAGTCCGGCGGCAGGACCACCTGCCGGTCGTCCAGGAAGCGGCGGGTGACGAAACGGGCGAAGCGCAGGGGGTGGGATTCGCTGACCGGCCCGGCGCCGGGCGGGTTGCGGAATCCGTTGGGCTTGTGGTGGGCCTTGGACGGGTCGTAGTGGGGGTTGTCGCCCAGGGCGCAGGCACCCAGGGCCAGCATCGCCGCCAGCACGGCGAGCACGGCCCGCGGTCGAATCATGGCCGGCACCACCTGGTCCGCTCGTTCAACCATGCCTTGGGCACGCCGCAGAAGTTGCATTACAGTCGTATGGATTTCCGTCGGGTTCCGCTGCCGGAGTTCCAAGACACGAATGAACACGAATGAACACGAATTGGGAAGGGGCGATTCCGCCCTGGACCCGCGTGCACGGGACGTGACCAACCGCGTTGTCGGCGCCGCGTTCGACGTGTCCAACGGTCTGGGCCACGGTTTTCTGGAAAATGTCTATCAGAAAGCCCTGGGGATCGAAATTGAGCTCCGCGGTCTGCGGGTGGAGGAACAGGTTGCCTTCCCCGTCTCCTACAAGGGCCGCCATGTCGGGACCTACGTGGCCGATCTGGTGGTTGAGCGCTCTGTGATCGTTGAATTGAAGGCCGCCAAGGCGCTGACCCAGGCCCACGTGGGCCAGACCCTAAACTACTTGAAGGCCAGCGGCATCCGGGTCGGCTTACTATTCAACTTCGGTCGCCCCAAGCTCGAGTTTCGCCGGCTGCTGTTGTGAGGAAGACAGGTGCCGGCCTTGCTGCGCGAGTGAGCACGCCTTTCCTTTCTTCCGCCGGGTCACCCGTCGCCAGCGACGCACTCCCGAGGCCGGTGCCGTTTAGCGGGGCAGATTCGTGCCCATTCGTGTCCATTCGTGTCGTAAATTTGCCTGAATTCGCGGTGCGTTTCTGGTCGTCGTTCCCGGCCTCAGATGAACCCGTAGGCCAGGGCCAGCAGGAAGGCGCCCAGGAACACCCGGTACAGCACGAAGGGGGTGAAGGTGGCGTGGCGCAGCCAGGCCATGAGGAGCCAGATGGCGATCAGGGCCGAGACGAAGGCCAGCAGGGCGCCGACGATGGCGTCGGCGGTCAACTGGGCGTTGCCGGCCTTGTACAGGTCGTAGCCTTTGAGCACCCCCGCCCCCAGGATGGTGGGGATGGACATGAGCATGGAGAAGCGCGCCGCCTCGGACCGCTCCATGCCCAGCAGGCGCGCCGCCGACATGGTGATGCCCGAGCGGCTGGTGCCCGGAACCAGGGCCAGGATCTGCGCCAGGCCCAGGACCAGGGCGTCGAACACGCCCAGGTGCTCGCTGCGGCGCACGGTCATGCCGACCCGGTCGGTCAGCCACAGGACGATGCCGAACACCAGGGTGGTCCAGCCGATGACCTCGATGCTGCGCAGCGAGTCGCCCATGACCTCGTTGACCAGGAA
>JAGREA010000176.1 GCA_020446745.1 Rhodobacterales bacterium
ACCAACCCTTCGAGACGGCCCTGCGGGCCTCCTCAGGGTGAGGTTTTTCAATATGTTAGGCCTCATGCTGAGGAGCGCCGAAGGCGCGTCTCGAAGCATTGCCGCCGCCGGCGCCATCTACCCCGTCAAATCCGTGATCACCGCCACCCCCGGCGGGGCCGGGCCGTCGAAGGCCCGCAGTTCCGCCGTGGCCGCCGACAGGGGCACGCGGCGGGCGATCATGGGCGACAGGTCCACCCGGCCCGCGGCGATCAAATCCAGCAGGCTGGGATAGCGCCAGGCCGGCATGCCCCGGGTGCCGTAAAGGGCCAGCTGCCCCGAATAGACGGCGTCCATGGGCAGGGTCATGGTCACGTGGGGGCCGGCCGGCATGCCCACCTGCACGTGGCGGCCCAGCTTGCGCAGCGAGCGGATGGAGCCGGCCGTGGTCTCGGCGATGCCCAGGGCCTCGATGGACACGTGGGCGCCGCCGCCGGTCACCTCGCGCACCGCCAGGGCGGCGTCGCCGCTCCGGGCGTCGATCACCGCGTCGGCCCCGTGGCGGGCGGCGTGATCCAGCTTGGCCGGCACCACGTCCACCACCGCCACCCGGGCCCCCAGGGCCTTGCCCAGCAGCAGGGCGGCCAGCCCCACCCCGCCGCCGCCGAACACGGCCAGCCATTCGCCGGGGCGCAGGGCGGCGCGGTCGGTCAGGGCGTGCCAGGCGGTGGTGGCGCGGCAGCCCAGGGCGGCGGCCAGGGCCGTGTCCATGCCGTCGGGCAGGCGGGCCAGGTTGGCGTCGGCATGGGGCACGGCCACGTAGGGGGCGAAGGCCCCGGGGCCGGTGAACCCGGGCAGCACCTGGTGGGCGCAGATGGTCTGGTGCCCGGCCTGGCAGTCGGCGCAGTGGCCGCAGGCCAGGATGAACGGCGCGATGACGCGGTCACCCAGGTCCCACGACGCCACCCCGGGCCCGGCCTCCACCACCTCGCCGCAGTATTCATGGCCCGGCACGTGGGGCAGGGCCACGTCGGGGTCCGCGCCGGTCCAGGCGTGCCAGTCGGACCGGCACACCCCGCAGGCCAGCACCCGCAGCACCACCCCGTCGGGCGGACAGGCGGGGTCCGGCCAGTCCTCCAGCCCCAGGTCGCCCCGCCATTCCCGCAACACCGCCGCGCGCATGGATGCGTCCCCCGTCCGTTTTTGCCAGCCGTGATCCTAGCACGGTTGCCGGAATCCGGCCCTGTCCCGTCCATAGGTCCCGGCGCTATGCTTCCGGGGAGGGGGAGACACCCATGCCGCGCCCATTGCCCGTCCTGGCCGCCCTGGCCCTGCTGCTCGCCGCGCCGGGCCCGTCGTGGGCCCACGGCGATCCGGCCCCCGTGGCCGCCGATGCCGCCCGCCCCGCCGCCACCTACGGCGAGGCCCTGGTGCGCGCGTTCCTGGACCGCCTGGTGCCGCCGGCCGGGGCGGCGGCGCGGGTCACCCTGTCCCGGGCCGGCGCCTACCGCCTGATCACCGCCGACGGCCTGCCCGACCACGCCACCGGCGCCTTCCCCAACGCCGGCAACCCCAACCGCATCCGGGCCCAGGCCTACCGCTTCCGCGTGCCGGCTGAACCCCAGCGCACGGGCCGCGCCCTGCCCCTGGGCCGCCAGCCCTTCGGTGTGGCCCTGAACGGCGTGGTGTTCGACCCGGGCACGGCCGAATACTGGCGCGGCGACCGGAATTCGGGCTGGCGCTACGAGGCCATGGGCGGCGCCGTGTCCCTGGGCCTGGACGACAGCAACGCCCATGTGCAGCCCACCGGGGCCTACCACTACCACGCCGCGCCCCTGGGCCTGATGGCCGGCACGGGCTACGAGACCCGGCCGGTGCTCATCGGCTACGCCGCCGACGGCTTCCCCATCTACACGCCCTTCGGCCATCGCGACCCCATGGATCCGTCCAGCCCCATGATGGAGCTGACGGCCAGCTACCGCCTGAAGCCCGGCACCCGGCCCGATGGCCCCGGCGGCCCCCGCGACGGATCGTTCGTCGAGGACTACCGCTACGTCCCCGGCGCCGGCCTGCTGGATGAATGCAACGGGCGCGAAGGCGTCACGCCCGAGTACCCCCAGGGCACCTACCACTACGTGGTCACCTTCGCCTTCCCGTTCATTCCCCGCTGCTTCATGGGCACGCCCGACGACAGCTTCCGCCGCCGGGGCCCGGCCCGGACGGGTGGCCCGGGCGGACGTCCGGAAGGTCCCGGCGGGCCCCGCCGCCAACCGCCCCAGGCGGCCATCGACGCCTGCGCCGGCCGGAGCGATGGCGATCCCTGCCGCTTCGCGCCGCCGGGGCGTGGTGCCCTGTCGGGCCTCTGTCGCACCCTGCCCCCGGCCGGCCGGGCCTGCGTGCCGGACCGATAGGCCGCCGAAATCCATGGGTCGACAGTGCCCGGAACGGGGCTAGACTGGCGAACAATCAACCTTTC
>JAGREA010000177.1 GCA_020446745.1 Rhodobacterales bacterium
CACACGGGTCGAGCGACCAGTCGGCCTTTCCGTCCACGTTGGCCTGGGCCACCTCGGCCTTGGTGGCAGGGGGCTCGGCGGCGCCCTCGGGCGCGGGGTCGTTTTCGCCGCAGCCGGCCAGAAGGGCCGCGCACAGGATCCAGCGCGTCGCTCGCATGGTGCTCTCCCAGGGATGTGCACGGTGCTTTATGCGAACGGTGGCGAGACGGCAAGGGCCCGCGCCGCCCTGGCTGAGGTGCCGCTCGGGCTCGGCCTGCGGCGTCAGCGCTCGACGCCGTCCTCGAAGGGCACCGTGTAGCCTGCGGAGGGAGCCGCGGTCGCCTCGGCGTCTTCGCCCGTGGGACAGCGGCCCGTGCCACACTGGCCATGGCTGCAGCCGCCGCAGCCCCGGACCCACACGTTCTGCACCTGGGGCTCGGCCCGGTCCAGCCAGCGCTGGAACAGGAACCACAGCATCAGCGCGGCCGAGAAGGCGACGACGATCAACAGGTGGGTGAGCATCAGGCGGCCTGCCCGAACAGGCCGGCGAAGCCCATGAAGCCCAGCGACAGCAGGCCGGCGATGATCAGGTTCATGGCCGTGCCGCGCACGATGCCGGGGATGGTGCTCAGCTCGGCCTCTTCGCGCAGGCCCGCCATGAGCACCAGGGCCAGGGTCAGGCCCACGCCCGCGCCGGCGGCGAAGGCCACGCCCTCGATGACGCCGTACTCGCGGCTGGTCTGGAACAGGGCCAGGCCCAGGATGGCGCAGTTGGTGGTGATGAGCGGCAGGAAGATGCCCAGCGCCTTGAACAGGGCGGGGCTGAACCGCTTGATGACCATCTCGACGAACTGCACGGTGCTGGCGATCACCAGGATGAAGCTGATGAGCCGCAGGTAGGGGGCGTAGGGCAGCACCCAGGCGTTCAGCGCGCTGGCCGCCAGGCTGGTGATGATCAGCACGAAGATGTTGGCCAGCCCCAGCCGGAACGCGGTGTCGAGCCGGGCCGACACGCCGAAGAAGGGGCACAGGCCCAGGAACATCGACAGCGTGAAGTTGTTGACCAGCGCCGCGCTGACGAAGATCCACAGCAGGTTGCTGTCCATCAGGCCACCCCCTCGGCCGCCGCCCGGCGCGCCTGCTTCTTGGCCTGCATCCAGTTGAAGAACAACAGGATCATGCCGAGCATGAGGAAGCCGCCGGGGGGCAGAATCATCACCACCCACGGCTCGAACTGCGGGCCGAACAGGTCGATCCCGAAGAAGGTGCCGTTGCCCAGCACCTCGCGGCTGGCGCCCAGCAGGAACAGCGCAAAGGTGAAGCCCAGGCCCATGCCGGCGGCGTCCATCAGCGCGGGCTTGATGGGGTTGCGCGAGGCGAAGGCCTCCTGGCGGCCCAGGATCAGGCAGTTCACCACGATGAGGCTGATGAAGGCGCCCAGCTCCTTGTGCACGTCGGGCACCCAGGCAGCCAGCAGCATGTCGGCCACGGTCACGAAGGTGGCGATGATCACGATGAAGGTCGAGATGCGCACCGCCTTGGGCACCCACTTGCGCACCATGCTCACCAGCAGGCTCGAGGCCATGAGCACGAAGAAGGTGGCGCCGCCCATGGCCAGGGCGTTCACCGCGGAGTTGGTGACGGCCAGCACCGGGCACATGCCCAGCACCTGCACAAACACGGGGTTGTCGCGCCACAAGCCCTTGATGAACTCGTCGGTGGAAGGGTTCTCCTGCAAGGTTGCCAGGAACCCCGTTTTATTTTTTATCTGGTCAGCCATCTCAGTTCAATTTTCGCCTTCTTGTTTTGCAAAGGTGCCCTTGTTCTTGTGCAGGAGCGGCACCCACCGCTCCGTGCTGGCACCGATAATATTGCCGATCGCCCGGGAAGATATGGTGGCGCCGGTTATGCAGTCCACCTCCCAGGGCTGTTCCTTGGTCCCGCTTTTTACCGGGACGACTGCATTCCGGAGGCCGCTCTGATCCTCCTTCAGGGTTACGTCCAGGGCTTCGAAGTTGGACAGGAACCCGGCGTCCTTTTCGATCTTGTCGCCCAGGCCCGGCGTTTCCTTGCTTTCCAGGACATAGAACCCGACGACTGCCTGTTTTTCGGGGTCATAGCCATAGAGGATACGCAGTATGTCCGCATATCCCTGGCCGCTGGCTTCCACAGCCACGCCCACAAACCTGCCGTTTTCGTCATATCCGGCATAGACAACCCGGCCCTCTTCTCCTTCGCCGTTTACCGGAGCGAAATTGTTGCTCTCGCCAAGTTGAAATATTTCCGTTTTTTCGATCCCCGGCAGCACTTTGAAGATCGCCTTTTCCAGCGCCTCTGCCTTTTTCTCCTTAATGATCGGCAGGGTTCCCTGGAAAGTCAACACGATCATCAGGGCGCACAATATGCCGATCCCGACCATAGCCCGGAGCATTTTCCCGCTGTTCCCGGCCGCCGATGGTTGTATCTGGTTTGTTTCGCTCATATCCCTTTCGCGCTTTTGGAAGTTCCGTAAACCCTGGGTTGTATCCAGTTATCGATATGGGGTGATATGGCGTTGGCGAGCAGGATGGCGTACATCACGCCCTCCGGCAACCCGCCCCAAATCCGGATCACCACGACGAGCAGGCCGATGATAAACCCGTAGATCACCACCCCCAGGGGCGTGATCGGAGAGGCCACCATGTCCGTTGCCATGAAAACGGCGCCCAGCATCAACCCGCCCGAGAAGAGCATGAAGAGCGGAGGCGGGTACGCCTCGCTGTCCACCAGATGCAGCAGGCCGCTCAGCACGTAAACCGTCGCCAGGATGGCCACC
>JAGREA010000178.1 GCA_020446745.1 Rhodobacterales bacterium
CCGGGCCACCATCGACCGGGCCGCCCAGACGGCCCGCGCCGTCAGCCTGACCTACGCCCGCGCCTTCGCCCTGAACCGGGTGGCCCAGGCGCAGATCGACCTGGCCCGGGAAAGCGGCGACGCCGCCGCCGCCGCCCTGGCCCTGGACCTGGCCCGCGAGGTGCGCGACAAGCGCCTGCGCGCCGTGACCCTGTGGACCCTGGCCCGCGACATCGCCGATCCCGACGTCGCCGCCCGGGCCCGGGCCGACGCCGAGGCCGCCGCCGGCGACCTGCCGCCGGGCCTGAGCCGCGTTTGGGTGCTGACCGACCAGGCCGAACACCTGCTGGCCACGGGCCGGGCCGAACCGGCGGAAGACCGGTTCCGCGACGCCCTGGACCGGGCCGACGCCATCACCGATGCCTGGGGCCGGTCGCGGGCCATGGTCCGCCTGGCCGCCCTGCGCCTGAATTTGGACCGGACGGCCCGTTGACAACCGCCGGCCGGTCCCCGAGGGTTACAGGCCAAGGACCAAATACCAACCAACAACCGATGAAGGACCCGGAACATGGACAAGCCCCACGTGGCGCAGAAGGAGCCCTATGCCGTCGAGGTCGAAGCGGGCAAGAAGTACCTGTGGTGCTCGTGCGGCCTGAGCAAGAAGCAGCCGTTCTGCGATGCGTCCCACAAGGGCACCCCGTTCAAGCCCCTGCTGCACGTGGCCGAGGAATCGGGCACGGTCTATTTCTGCGGCTGCAAGCACACCAAGTCTCCGCCGATGTGCGACGGCAGTCATAACGATCTGTAACCCGTGAACGCGCGCCCCCATCACCCGCTTGGCCGTCTGGCCGTCCTCGGCCTGGCCCTGGCGCCGGTCCTGGCATCTGGCCTGGCCGGCTGTTCCTGGTTCGGCGAGGACAAGCCACCGCCGCCCTGCCCCACCGTGTCGGTGCTGGGCGACGCGGCCCAGCTGGTGCGCTATCGCCCCGGCCCGGGCCGCGACATCACCGACATCGATTTCGAGGCCAGCATGGGCGACGTGCGCAGCGGCTGTGAATACCGCATGAACGACGCCGACGAACCCACGGGCGTGACGGTCCAGGCGGCGGCGGTCACGGCCTTCAACCGGGGCGCCGCGAACCGCGACCGCCAGGCCGCCGTCACCTACTTCGTGGCCCTGGTGGGGCCCGACGACGCCATCGTGCGCAAGTCGGAATTCCCCATCCAGGTGGCCTTCCCGGGCAACCGCACGTCGCTGGTCCACATCGAATCGGATCCGCCGGTCACCCTGGACATCCCCCTGCCCAAGGGCCGCCAGGGCCAGGACTACAAGGTCTACCTGGGCTTCAAGCTGACCCCGGAAGAGGTGGAGGAAAACCGCCAGCGCCGGGGCCTGATCCGGCGCTGACGCCGCCTTGGCGGGGCTTTGGCGGCCCGGCGCCACGGTCGCTTCGGGGTCACTTCGGGGTCCGGGCGCCGGGCCGGTTGACGAAACGCTTTCAGCCGCTACACTTGTCGCCAAGCGGGCCGGTTCGCCGGGCCGTGGACGCACACCTCAGACGACCCCTGCGGGAGAGTCCGGCCATCGCGCCGGCGCCGAAGGAGCAACCGCCCCGGAAACTCTCAGGCCACGGGACCGTAGGGTAATGAGGCTCTGGAAAGCAGGCGACGACCCCGGTTTCGGGCGCGCGGCCTCACCGAAGATGTAACCCGGGACGTTCCGGGGAATCTTTCAGGTTCCGAGACAGAGGGGGCAAGCGTCGATCCGGAGTCCTGGATCGCCCGGCTTGTCGCCATTTGTCTTGGAGGGTCTCGTGACCGACGATTCGAACCTGAAAACCGTCCCCCTCGATGCCCTGCACCGGCAGTTGGGCGCCAAGATGGTGCCCTTCGCCGGCCATGCCATGCCGCTGCAGTACAAGGGCATCCTGGCCGAGCACAACCACACCCGCACCAAGGCGTCGCTGTTCGACGTGTCGCACATGGGCCAGGCGTCGCTGAAGGGCGACGGCGCGGCCGAGGCCCTGGAAACCCTGGTGCCCGGCGAGCTGGTGGGCCTGCCCGTGGGCGCCATGCGCTATACCCAGCTGACCAACGACCAGGGCGGCATCATCGACGACCTGATGGTGACCAAGCGCCGGCTGGACCTGTTCCTGGTGGTCAACGCTTCGCGCAAGGACGTGGACCTGGCCCACATCCGCGACCGCCTGGCCGGCCGCGCGACGCTGGAGGAACTTTCGGACCGCGCCCTGCTGGCCCTGCAGGGCCCGGCGGCGGCCGAGGTGCTGACCCGCCTGTCGCCCCCCGTGCGCCACATGGACTTCATGGCCCGCGAGACCCTGACCATCGCCGACGCCCGCTGCGTGGTCACCCGGTCGGGCTACACCGGCGAGGACGGGTTCGAGATTTCCGTCCCGGCCGAGGCGGCCGAACACCTGGCGGCCCTGCTGCTGGAGGAGCCCGAGGTGGAGCCGGCCGGCCTGGGCGCCCGCGACAGCCTGCGCCTGGAAGCCGGCCTGTGCCTGTACGGCAGCGACATCGACGAGACCACCACCCCGGTGGAAGCCGGGCTGCTGTGGTCCATCGGCAAGCGCCGGCGCACCCAGGGCGGATTCCCCGGCGCCGCCGTGATCCAGCGCCAGATCGCCGAGGGCCCGCCCCGGCGCCGGGTCGGCCTGCGCCCCGACGGCAAGGCCCCGGCCCGGGCCCATACCGAGATCACCACCCCCGACGGCACCCCCATCGGCGAGGTCACCAGCGGCGGCTTCGGCCCCACCGTGGGCGGCCCCGTGGCCATGGGCTATGTTTCCGCCGACCAGGCGGCGCCCGGCACCCGGGTGCACCTGATGGTCCGCGGCAAGGCCCTGCCGGCGGAAGTCGTCAAGATGCCCTTCACGCCGCACCGCTACCACCGCGGCTGAGCTTTCAACCCCCTTCATTCTTTCATCCCCACAGGAGTGCCGGCACCATGGCCAACGAGAAGTACACCAAGGAACATGAATGGATCCGCGTCGAGGGCGACACCGCCACCGTGGGCATTTCCGCCTATGCCCAGGAGCAGCTGGGCGACGTGGTGTTCGTCGAGGTGCCCGAGGTGGGCAAGGAACTGGCCAAGGGCGACGAGGCGGCGGTGGTCGAATCGGTGAAGGCGGCCAGCGAGATCTACGCCCCGGCCACGGGCACGGTGACGGCGGTGAACGAGGACCTGGCCGAGGACCCGTCGCTGGTCAACGCCGACGCCATGGGCCAGGGCTGGTTCTTCGAGATGACC
>JAGREA010000179.1 GCA_020446745.1 Rhodobacterales bacterium
ACGGCGATGGTTTCCCGGCTTTCACCGGAGCCCACGTTGAACAGGCCGTCGCCCAGAACGTTGCGGTCCGCCGCCAGCAGGTGGGCCACGGCGGCCACGGCATCGGCCAGGGGCAGGTAGTCGCGCCGGTCCAGGCCCGGGCCGCGCAGGGCCAGGCGCCCGGTGGTGACGGCCTGGCGGCACAGGTCGTTGACCAGCAGCATCCAGCAGTCGGCCCCGGCATCCATGGGCGCGCCCACGGCGTTGGACAGGCGCAGCACGACGGCCGTGCCGCCCGTGCGCCCCGCCCAGTCACGCACTGCGTCCTCGGCTGCCCGGTGGGTGGTGGCGTAAGGGTGTGCGGGGGGTTGGGCCCCGGGGTTGCCGGACACCGTGGGGCTGTGCTCGTCCAGGCGCCCGGCCAAGGGGGCGCCGTATACGTGGGCCGTGGACAGGTAGACCACCCGTTCCACCCCCGCCGCGTGGGCCGCCCGCAGCAGCCGTTCCGTGCCGCCCACGTTCACCGCCCGGGCCAGGGCCGGATCGGCCCCGCAGGCCTGGGCGTTCAGGGCCGCCAGGTGGACCACGGCGTCGACACCCGTGCAGGCGCCGACCAGACCGCCGAAATCGTCCATACCTGTTTGTACAAGATCCAGATCCTGGAACCACGCGGGCCGCCTGGCGCGGCGCGAGGTGGCGCGCAGGGCGCCGAACCCGGCCTCGCGCAGGTGGGCCAGCAGCCGCCCGCCCAGGTAGCCCAGGCCGCCGGTGACGAGGACGGAGGGGATCATGGCGCCTTCCGTCCAGGCGGCGCCAACCCTTCGAGACGGCCGCGATGCGGCCTCCTCAGGGTGAGGGAGACGTTTGCATCAAACACCACCCTCATGCTGAGGAGCGCCACAGGTGCGTCTCGAAGCCTTGTCGCCATCAGCGGAACGCTCCCCGACAAAGGCCTACCCGTGCCGCAGGGACCAGTCATAGGGAATGGCCGGGTCGAAGGGGTCGCGGCGGTCGATCTCGTCGGGGTCGTGGGGGATGGTGGCGCAGTTGGCCACCAAGGCCGGTTCGGTGCCGATGCCCTTGAAGCCGTTCCACACCAGCGGCGGCACGGTGACCAGGGCATAGGCGTCGGGGCCCATGAAGATCTCCTGCACCTGGCCGTTCGTCGGGCTGCCGGCCCGGTCGTCGTACAGCACGAACTTGATCTGGCCCACGGGCACGGCGTAGTTCAGCACCATGCGCCTGTGCACGTGCCAGCCCTTGATGGCCCCCGGGTTGACCATGGAGAAGTAGATTTCGCCGAAGCCCTGGAACACCGGGGAATCGCTGCGCAGCATGTGCATGACCTTGCCGCGCTCGTCGACGAACTGGCGCAGGGGGGTGATGACGACGCCGTCGATCATGGCTTGGCCTCCATGTGGGCGGCGATCTGGGCCCGGCTGACGTCCAGGGCCGGTTCGCCACCGGTCACCCGATTGTACCAGTCGGCCGAGGCGGCGATGGTCCGGGCCAGGTTCCACCGGGGGCGCCAGCCCAGTTCCAGGGTCGCCCGGTCCGTGTTCAGGTGCAGCAGGGTGAATTCGTGGGGCGCGTTCGCGGGGCGGTCCACTTCCACCCGGCCGCTGCCCCAGGCATCCACGATGCCCTGGGCCAGGGTGCCCACGGTGCAGGTGTTGCCGGCGTCGGGCCCGAAGTTCCAGGCCCCGCCGAAGGCCGCCGGATCGCGCTCCAGGGCCACGGCCAGGCGCAGGTAGCCGGACAGGGGCTCCAGCACGTGCTGCCAGGGCCGCGTGGCTTCGGGATTGCGCAGCACGATGGGCCGGCCGGCCGTGAGAGCCCGCATGCAGTCGGGCACGATGCGGTCTTCCGCCCAGTCGCCGCCGCCGATCACGTTGCCGGCCCGGGTGGTGGCCAGGCCGAAGCCCGGGCGCCCGGCCAGGAACGACTCAGCATAGGAGCGGAACACCAGTTCCGCCGCGGCCTTCGACGCGCTGTAGGGGTCGCGCCCGCCCAGCTCGTCGTTTTCCCGGTAGCCCCAGGTCCATTCCCTGTTGCGGTATGCCTTGTCCGACGTGATGAACACCAAGGCCCGCAGGTCGTCGCCGGCCCCCTCGCGCACGGCTTCCAGCAGGTTCACCCCGCCGCCCACGTTGGTGTCGAAGGTCTCCTTGGGGTCGGCGTAGGACCGGCGCACCAGGGCCTGGGCCGCCAGGTGGAAGATGAAGTGGGGTTGGGCGGCGGCCACGGCGGCGCGCACGGCGGAAAGGTCCCGCAAATCGCCGTCCCGGTGGGCGATGCGGCCGGCCAGGCCCAGGCGCTCGAAGTGGCTGCCCGGGGCCTCGGGCGGCAGGGCGAAGCCCGTCACCTCCGCCCCCAGTTCCGACAGCCACAAGGCCAGCCACGAGCCCTTGAAGCCCGTGTCGCCGGTGACCAGCACCCGGCGCCCGCGGAAGGCGGCGGCCCAGTCGTCCAGGCTGCGGGGGTCGGTCACCATTGCTTCCACGGCGCGGTGCCGCCCGCCCACAAACCGTTCAGCAGGCGGTAGTCGCGGTAGGTGTCCATGCACTGCCAGAAGCCGTCGTGGCGGTACAGCGCCATCTGCCCGTCGGCCACCAGGGCGCGCAGCGGCCCCTCCTCCAGCACCAGGTCCTCGCGGTCGTCCAGATAATCGAACAGGCGCCGGTCGCAGACGAAATAGCCGCCCGAGATGCGCCCGCCCGAGGCCTGGGGCTTTTCGTTGAATTCCGTCACCCGGCCGTCGGCGCCGGCCTCCATCTCGCCGAAGCGGCCCGGCGGGCGCACGCCGGTGACGGTGAGCACCCGGCCGTGGCCCCTGTGGAAGGCCAGTTGGGCGTCCATGTCCAGGTCCGTCAGGCCGTCGCCGTAGGTGAGCATGAAGGTCTCGTCGTCGCCGATGTACTTGCGCACCCGGGCCAGGCGGGCGCCGGTCATGGCGTCGATCCCGGTATCGGCCAGGGTGACGCGCCAGCCGCTTTCGTCGTGGTCGCCGTGGTAGTCCAGCTTCTTGTCGCGGCCCAGGGTGACGGTCAGGTCGCCGGTGTGGGCCTCGTAGTTCAGGAAGAAGTCCTTGATGGCGGCGCCCTTGTAGCCCAGGCAGAGCACGAATTCCGTATGCCCCCAGGCGGCATAGGTCTTCATGATGTGCCACAGGATGGGCACCTCGCCGATGGGAATCATGGGCTTGGGCAGCTGGTCCGTGACATCGCGGATGCGCATGCCCTGCCCGCCGCACAGGATGACGACCTTCATGGGGCCCCCTCGTTTCCTCGGTCTTGCGTTGTCGTCGGTTTCGGTGCGCCGGTCAAGCCGGGCGGCAGCAGGTCGTCCCACAGGGCCGGGTCCACGGGGCCGAACACGTCGGACGCCCGCACGGACGGCGGTGGCCCCAGGGCGGCCAGGGCCCCCGGCAGGTCCGCCGCCCCGGCGACGGGCAGGTCCAGGCCCGGCGGCAGGATGTCGTTGGCAACGCCGGCGGCGGGGCGGAAGCGCAGGGTGGGCAGGCCGGCCAGCACCGCCTCCAGCCCCACGGTGGTGGCGACGTAGACCACCGCCGATAGGCCGTCTTGCGCGCCCAGGGGCCCGTCGGCCTCGGCGATGTTGTCCCGCGCCGGCAGGGCCACCGGGGCCATGGGATGGGCGCGCACGACGAACAGCCGGCCCGCCAGGGCCGGGTGGGTCAGGGCCGCCACCAGCTCGGCCGCCAGATGCCGTTGGAACGGCAGGGCGACGAACACGGGACCGGCGTGATCGTGGCTCCCCCTGGGCGGAACGGGATAGCGCAGCGCCCCGGCCACGGACAGGCGGCTTTCATCATGCCCCAGGGCCAGCAGGGCGTCGCGCCACAGGGTACCGGAGCAGGCGATGCGGTCCGGCAGGCTGTCGGGGCCCGGGTTGCTGTCGGGTGCGTAGTTGGTTTCCGTGCGGCCCACGGTGGCGTGCTGGTAGCCCACCGTGGCGATGCCCCGGGCCCGGGCGGCTTTCACCAGCGCCCGCTCCCAGGCATGGTTCTCCCACGGCCAGGCAATCACCGAAGGCCGCGTCGCTTCCAGCCACCGTTCCTGACAATGGGCCTGCCAGGCGATGGCCGCCGCCGTGCCGCCGCCGCCTTCCAGGGCCGCCGCCCGGCGGATCAGCCAGTGCAGGGGATTGGGCTTGCGGGCCTCCTCGGGCCGCCAGCGGGCCTTCACCAGCCCCAGGGCCGCCCCCACCCCGCCCCAGGCGCGCAGGGGCGTGACGCGGGGATCGGCCATCAGGCGCCGAACTGTACCTAATGGTGTGTCTACATGCAGGGCCCGCGCCAGGTCCCGCCGCCGTTTTGGCAGGTCGCCGAAGTAGCCATCGGTGCCGTCCGGCCCCGCCGCCGGGTGGCCGTAGACCAGCAGGGCCGGCGCCCCCGGTTCCACCCGGCCCCGGCCCAGGGTCAGGGCCCCCCAGGCGGCGCCCAGGGCGTAGAGCGCGCGGGACAGAGGACCGCGCAGGGCCAAACGGGTTTCCGCCCCCCACAGGCGCGGCGGTTTGGACACGGCCACGGGCAGCAGGCGGGCCAGGTGGCGGAACAGCCAGGGGTCGTCACAGACGATGACCAGGGTCAGCGGGTCCCGCGCCATGTCCTGGGCGATGCGGGTCCAGGCCAGCATCAGGCCCAGGTCCGACACCGTGCCGGCGCACACGGCCGCGTGGGCCAGATGGCCCGTGGGCGCCGCCCCCAACCGTCGCCCCAGGGTGCGCCAGGCCGGGCCCACGTCTTCCAGGGCCCGTTCCAGCACGGCGGGCAGGTCGACCCAGCGGCGGGCGGGATCGAACACCCCCGCCTTCACCCGGGTGCCCGGCGCCGCGCACCAGGCATCGTACGGCCCCCGGGGGGCGACCTTCGACGTGGTCAGCAGGACGGGCACGAGTGCTACCAGTCGGCGTACTTGTTCGCCACGGTCAGGTCGCGGCGCAGCAGGACGCCGAAGAAGCCTTCGAAATCCAGGCGCCGCCAGACCGGCGCCAGGGCCCGCAGGGGGCCGCGCCGGGGATACTGCCAGTAGGTGCGGGTCATCACCGGGCGGTAGCCGCCGAAGCGGGCCAGCAGCAGCCAGTCGGCCGGGTTCAGTTCGAACACGTGCACCTCCTCGGCCGTCATGCCGCCGGGCATCACGGCGTCGGGCAGGCGCAGGTGATGGCCGCCGAAGCGGCTGTCGCGGCGGTAGGGCACGGTCATCAGCAGGTGCTCGGCGCTGCCCCGGCTGGCCAGGGCGTGCAGGAACCGCACCGGGTCCGTCAGGTGCTCGACCATCTCGAAGCTGAGGAACAGGTCGGGGCGGATGGCTTCCAGGTCCAGCTCCTCGGCCCGGCACTGCACGGCTTCGAAGCCCTTGGCGCGCACCTTGTCCACGGCCACCGGATCCAGGTTGACGCTGACCACGCGCCCCACCCGCCCGGCCGGCGCCACGGCCCGCACATAGGCCGCGTGGTTGCCCGACGAATCGCCGATATCGGCCAGCACCAGGTTGTCGCCGCCCACCACGTCCAGGGCGTCCAGAATGAACCGCACCTGCCAGGCGTGCAGGCCGCGCATCTTGGGTTCCCAGTAGCGGACGTATTCGGCCTCGTCGAAGCTGGTGGTGTACTGGCCGCGCAGGTCCGGCACGGCGGCGCGAAGTTGGTCGCGCAGGCCGGCCAGGCCCTGTTCGCGGGTGGCGGCCTCGATGGACCGGCGGCTCAGGTTGCGGTAGACGGCACCCGGGTTCAGGCCCAGGCCGCGCAGCAGGGCTTTTGCGGCGCCCATCATCGCTCGGCGCACCAGGTTTCCGTCAACACGGCGTCCACCGGCAGGCGGGCGGCGGCGGAAGGGGCGTGCAGGTAGCCGAAGCGGGACAGCCGCGCCGCGCCGGCGCACAGGCGGCGGCTTTCGGCCAGGGCCTCCGAAGCATTGATCAGGTTGTAGGGCAGCACCGTCCGTTCGTATTCCGCCCCGTCGCCGCCGAAGGCCATGGTGAAGCGGGCCCTGTCCTTGTCCTCGATGGACGGCCCCTCCGTTTCCCGCAGGTCGAAGACCATTGCCCCCCCCGTGCGGGCCCAGGCGGCGGCCAGGGTGTCGCGCCAGGCCTCGTGCAGGTGCAGGATGCCCAGCACCAGCACCAGGTCGAAGGTCTCGCCGCCCAGGGGCGACAGGTCCCCTTCCGGCACGGTCAGGAAGCGGTGACCGGGGTGCCGTTCCCGGGCCCGGGCGACCATGGCGGCGCTGATGTCCACGCCCGTGTAGGTGAAGGCCGACAGGGATTCGCCCAGCACAGCGGCGAAGCCCCCCTGGGCGCAGCCCACGTCCAGCACCGACACGCCTTCCCGCAGATGCTGGCGCAGGAAGAACCATTCCGAGGGATAGACCTTGGCGGCGCTGTCCCGCTCGGAGGCGAAGAAGTCCAGCACCCCCGGCAGGCCCCAGGCGGCGGCGTTGTCGGCCATGCTCAGGACTTGGCCACCGTGTGCGGGTCGCCGAACCGGTCCAGCCCGGCGATGGCGGCCCGGCCCATGGCCAGGATGGCCTCCTCCGCCGAACCGCCGATGTGGGGCGTGGCCAGGAAGTTGGGCAGGGCGATCAGCGCGGCGTCCTCGGGCGGTTCCGTGGCGAACACGTCGAAGGCGGCCCCGGCCAGGCGGCCGTCCAGCAGCATGGCCTTCAGCATGGCCTCGTCCACCAGCCCGCCCCGGGCGGTGTTGATCAGGATGGCGTCCGGCCGCAGCAGGGCCAGGCGGTCGGCGGACAGGATGCCGCGGGTGGAGGCATCCAGGGGCAGGTGCAGGGTCACCACGTCGGCGGTGCGCAGCAGGTCCTCCAGGCCCACGGGTTCGACCCCCTGGGCGGCGTAGAAATCGGGGAAGTCCTTGATGTCGTGGGCCAATACCCGGCAGCCCAGGGCCCGCAGCACCGTCGCCAGGTCCTTGCCCACGTGGCCGCAGCCGACGATGCCCACGGTGCGGTCGGTGAGCTGCCGCCCCACGTGCTGGCGCCAGGTGCCGGATCGCACTTCGGCGTTGGCCGCCGGCACGTGGCGCAGCAGGGCGATGGCGAAGGACAGCACCAGCTCGGTCACCGAGCGCTTGTTCACGCCGCCGGTCCAGCCCAGGGACACGCCCCGGGCCGTCATCGCGTCCAGGTCCAGCATGTCCAGGCCGACGCCGTACTTGGCGATCACCTTCAGGTCCGGCAGGCGGTCCAGCAAGGGGCCGTCGACGGTTTCCAGGGCGATCACCGCCTTGTCGTGGCCGGCCAGGTAGTCGGCCAGGGCGTCGCCCTTCAGGCTGAGGCCTTCATCGTTGAAGGTGACGTTCGGATACCGCGCCGCCAGTTCCGCCCGCAGCACCGGGTGGCGGGAGAACGAGCGCGAGGTGACGGCGACCCGGGTGCCGCTCATGCCGCCCGCGCCTCGTCCAGGAATTCGCGGCACAGGGCGGCGAAGGCGGCATCGTTGGCGTAGACGTCGCGGAACACCCGGCCGCCGGCGTCGGGCAGGATCAGCGTCACGGTGCCGGAACCCACGTTCTTCTTGTCCTTCGACAGGGCCTTCAGGAAGGGCTCAAGGGGCACGGGGTGGCGTTCGTAGCCATCATAGTTGGCCCGCAGCGGCGGGCGCATGCGCCGGTGGTTTTCCGCCGAGCCCACGCCCAGGCGGGCGCTGATCCAGTTGGCCATATCCATGCCGATGGTCACGGCGATGCCGTGGGGGATGGCGAAGTCCGTCGCCGCCTCGATGGCGTGGCCGAAGCTGTGGCCGTAGTTGAAGATGTTGCGCGGGCCGCGGTCGAACTCGTCGGTCTCGATGTAGCCCTTCTTCACCTCCAGCGAGCGGCGGATGTAGGTTTCCATCACCGCCGGGTCGGTGAACAGGCGGGGGTAGTCGGCGGCCAGGCGGTCGAAGGCGCCGGGGCCGTCGATCACCTGCACCTTCAGCATTTCGCCGACGCCGGACCGCACGTCGCGGGGGTCCAGGGTATCCAGGAAGCGGGTGCAGATGGTCACCTGGCGCGGCGGGGTGAAGGTGCCCAGGATGTTCTTGGCATCGCCGCAGTTGATGGAGCTTTTCGAGCCGATGCAGGAATCCGCCTGGGCCAGCAGGGTGGTGGGGTAGAAGTGCCAGTCCACGCCCCGCAGCAGGGTGGCGGCCAGAAAACAAGTGATGTCCTGGATGATGCCGCCGCCGATGGCCAGCAGCACGTGGTCGCGCCGCACCCCGTGGGCCACCAGGTGCGCCACGTAGGCCGGGAAGCGGTCCAGGGCCTTGTTGGGCTCGGTGGCCTGAAC
>JAGREA010000180.1 GCA_020446745.1 Rhodobacterales bacterium
GACCGGGTGTCCATCCTGTGCCACAACGGGCTGCCGTTCTTCGAGCTGCTGTTCGGCTGCGCCAAGGCCGGCGTGGTCCTGGTGCCCCTGAACTGGCGCCAGACCCCCAGCGAGCTGGTGCCCCTGCTGGACGACTGCGACCCCCGCCTGCTGTTCCACGACGGCCCCACGGCGGACCTGGCCACGGCCCTGGCGGCGGCCCGGCCCGTGCCCCTGGTGCCCATCCTGGCCGACGGCGCGGCGGCCGCGCCGGGCAGCTTCCAGGCCCTGGTGGACGCCCAGGATGATCCGGGCGACTGGCCCCTGGACTGGCCGGCCGAAGGGGTGTGGTACATGCTCTATACCTCGGGCACCACGGGCCTGCCCAAGGCGGTGTTGCAGACCTTCGCCATGGCCTACGGCAACCACATCAACCTGGCCGGGGCCACGGACCTGACGTCCCGCGACGTCACGCCCAACTACCTGCCCCTGTTCCACACGGCCGGCATCAACCTGCACACCATGCCGACGCTGATCGTCGGCGGGTCGGTGAAGGTGCTGCCCGGGTTCGACCCCGACCGCCTGCTGGACCTGATCGGCGGCGGGGAGTTGACAGCCCTGCTGGCCGTGCCGGCCGTCTACCAGGCCCTGTCCATCCACCCCAAATTCGCGTCCACGGATTTGACCAAGGTGCGGTCCTGGACCTCGGGCGGGGCGCCCCTGCCGGACGCGGTGCTGGACCTGTACCTGTCCCGCGGCGCCGCCATCTGCCAGGGCTACGGCATGACGGAAACGGGCCCCACCGTGTTCCTGATGGACCCCGACAACGTGACGGCCAAGCCCGGTTCCGTGGGCAAGCCCTGGATGATGACCCGCATCCGCATCGTCGACGCCGAGGGGCACGACGTGGAACGGGGCGACTCCGGCGAACTGCTGATGAAGGGGCCCAACATCACGCCCGGCTACTTCAACCGGCCCGAGGCCACGGCGGCGGCCCTGGACGCCGACGGCTGGCTGCATTCCGGCGACGTGGCGCGCCAGGACGACGACGGCTACGTCTACATCGTCGACCGCATCAAGGACATGTACATCTCGGGCGGCGAGAACGTCTATCCGGCCGAGGTGGAGAACCTGCTGCACAGCCACCCCGACGTGCACGAGGCCGCCGTGGTGGGCGTGGCCGACGAACGGTGGGGCGAGGTGGGACGGGCCTACCTGATCGCCGCGCCGGGCCGCGCCATCGACGCCGACGCCATCATCGCCTATTGCCGCGAGAACTTGGCCGCCTACAAGGTGCCCAAGTCCGTGCGGGTGGTGACGGAACTGCCCCGCACCCCGGCCGGCAAGGTGAAGAAGCACGAACTGCTGGCGGCGGAGAACGAGCAATGAGCCCCGATCTGCCCCCCGTCGGCACGGTGCTGGCCGAACCGCGCACCTTCGCGCAGGCGGAATTCGATGCCTTCGCCCGGGTCAGCGGCGACGACAACCCCATCCACGTGGACCCGCAATTTTCGGCCGAAACCCGGTTCGGGCGCACGGTGGCCCACGGCATGCTGCTGTACACGACCCTGTGGGGCCTGGTGCGCCGCCACTTCCCCGGCGCGGTCCAGGACGGCCAGACGATGATGTTCCCGGCCCCCACCTTCGCCGGCGAGGCCATGCGCCTGGAGCTGGAGGTGCTGGCCTATCCGGCCCCCGGGCGCTGCGACCTGGCCACCCGGGTGGTGCGCGACGGCGACGGCACCATCACCCTGGACGGCACGGCCCGCCTGCGCCTGGCCGGCGGCGAAGGAGACGCGCCATGAAGGTGGGCGATCGCGCTTCCATCACCCGGGCCTACGCCGCCGCCGACCTGGCCCTGTACCGGGACCTGGCCGGCCTGCCCGCCGACACGGTGCTGGCGCACGTGCCCGAACCCCTGATCGGCGGCCTGTTTTCCTATCTTCTGGGGGCGGAACTGCCCGGCTTCGGCACCAACTACCTGAAGCAGGACCTGCGGTTCCTGCGGCCGGCCCCCGCCGACGGCCCGTTGACGGCGACCGTCGAGATCACGCGCATCCGGCCGGACAAGCACCTGGTCGATCTGGCCACCACCTGCACCGACGCCCATGGCACCCTGGTCTGCGACGGCCGGGCCCTGGTGTTGGTGAAGGATGTGGGCCACGGACAACAACGGCAAGAAACCAAGCAAGGGAGTGCAGACGCATGAAACGGAATTTGACCATCGCGGTGGCGGCCCTGGCCGCCGGCCTGATCGCGGGGGCGGCCCAGGGAACGGCCCTGGCTGCCGATGCCTACAAGATCGCCCACGTCTACGGCAAGACGGGCCCCTACGAGGCCTATGCCAAGCAGTCCCACGTGGGGCTGATGCTGGGCCTGGAATACGCCACCGGCGGCACCATGAAGGTGAACGGCCGCCCCATCGAGGTGATCGAGAAGGACACCCAGCTGAAGCCCGACCTGGGCAAGGCCCTGCTGGCCGAGGCCTTCGGCGACGACGACGCCACCCTGGCCGTGGGCCCGGTGTCGTCGGGCGTGGCCCTGGCCATGCTGCCGGTGGCCCGGGAATACGAAAAGGTGCTGCTGGTGGAACCGGCGGTGGCCGATTCCATCACCGGCGACAAGTGGAACCGCTACATCTTCCGCACCGGCCGCAATTCGTCGCAGGACGCCATCGCCAACGCCGTGGCCCTGGGCCGGCCCGGCAACTGCATCGCCACCATCGCCCAGGACTACGCCTTCGGTCGCGACGGCGTGGCGGCCTTCAAGGAGGCCCTGGACGGCACCGGCGCCAAGCTGGTGTTCGAGGAATACGCGCCCCGCGACACCCAGGACTTCACGGCCTCGTCGCAGCGCCTGTTCGACGCCCTGAAGGACCTGGGCGACTGCAAGCGCAAGTTCATCTGGGTCATCTGGGCCGGCAAGGGCAACCCCATGGGCAAGCTGAACGCCCTGGAGCCCAGCCGCTACGGCATCGAGCTGGCCACGGGCGGCAACATCCTGGCGGCCATGGTGGCCTACAAGGCCATGCCCGGCATGGAAGGCGCCACCTACTACTACTACGACATCCCCAAGAACCCGGTGAACGACTGGCTGGTCAAGGTGCACCAGGACCGCTACCAGGCGCCGCCGGACTTCTTCACCGCCGGCGGCATGGCGGCCGGCATCGCCGTGGTGCGGGCCCTGGAAAAGGCCCCGTCGGGCGATACCGAGGACCTGATCGCCGCCATGGAAGGCATGGCCTTCGACACGCCGAAGGGCAAGATGATGTTCCGCAAGGAAGACCACCAGGCCCTGCAGTCCATGTACCACTTCAAGATCCGCGTGGATCCGAAGGTGGACTGGGGCATCCCCGAACTGGTGCGGGAACTGACCCTGGACGACATGAAGATCCCGCTGCGCAACAAGTAGCGGCGCGGTTCGCGGCCGCCGGGTCCGGGCGACCCGGCGGCCCTTCCGGTCCCCAGTGGGAGGCGGCGGCATGACCACCCCGGAACCCCCGGTCCTGGAAACGCGGGACCTGACCATCCGCTTCGGCGGCCACGTGGCGGTGGATCACGTGTCCTGCGCCTTCCAGCGCGGCACGCTGACCGCCATCGTCGGCCCCAACGGGGCGGGCAAGACGACCTACTTCAACCTGATCTCGGGCCAGCTTCCGGCCTCGGCCGGGTCGGTGACCCTGTACGGCGAGGAAATCACCCGCCTGGGGGCGCCCCAGCGCACCAAGCGGGGCATCGGCCGGGCCTTCCAGCTGACCAACCTGTTTCCGAACCTGAGCGTGCGCGAAAACGTGCGCCTGGCCGTGCAGTCGCGCCAGAACGCCGGGTTCGACCTGTTCTCCATGGCCGCCCGCCACGAAGAGCTGATCGAGATGGCCGACCACTACCTGGCCCGCACGGACCTGCTGGACCGGGCCGATGCCGTGGCCGCCGAACTGCCCCACGGCGACCAGCGCAAGCTGGAGGTGGCGGTGCTGCTGGCCCTGGAAACGGACGTGCTGATGTTCGACGAACCCACGGCCGGCATGAGCGTGGACGAGGTGCCGGTGATCCTGGACCTGATCCAGCACATCAAGGCCGACGAGACCAAGACGGTGCTGCTGGTGGAACACAAGATGGACGTGGTGCGCAGCCTGGCGGACCGCATCATCGTGCTGCACAACGGCGCCCTGGTGGCCGACGGCGTCCCGGCCGAGGTGATGGCCCTGGATGTCGTCCGCGATGCCTATCTGGGCACCGGAAGTGGGGGAGGGGACGACGATGCCTGACGCCCTGCCTGACGCCCTGCTGACCCTGGCCGGCGTGCACACCCACATCGCCCAGTACCACATCCTGCAGGGCGTGGACCTGACGGTGCCGCGCGGCGGCCTGACCATGCTGCTGGGCCGCAACGGGGCCGGCAAGACCACCACCATGCGCACCATCATGGGTCTGTGGCACGCCTCGGCCGGTTCGGTGACCCTGGACGGCCGCGACATCACCGCCGCCCAGACGCCCGACATCTCGCGCCTGGGGGTGGCCTACGTGCCGGAAAACATGGCCATCTTCGCCGGCCTGACGGTGCGCGAGAACCTGGTTCTGGCGGCCCGGTCCGGCCCCCTGGCGGACGACCGCCTGGACTGGATCTTCGGCCTGTTCCCGGCCCTGAAAAAGTTCTGGGCCCTGCCGGCCGGCAACCTGTCGGGCGGCCAGAAGCAGATGTTGGCCATTGCCCGGGCGGTGGTCGAACCGCGCGACCTGATCCTCATCGACGAGCCCACCAAGGGCCTGGCCCCGGCCATCGTCCAGGCGCTGATCGAGGCGGTGAACGAGTTGAAGGCCACCGATACCACCATCCTGATGGTGGAGCAGAACTTCCACATGGCCCGCATGGTCGGCGACACGGTGGCGGTGATGGACGACGGCCGCGTCGTCCACGCCGGCGCCATGGCCGAGCTGGCGGCCGACGACGCCCTGCAAACGCGCCTGCTGGGCCTCAGCATGGATTCCCACCAATGAGCGACACCTCCAACCCCGCCGCCCCAGCCGCCATCGCGCCGCCGCCCCTGGCCGAGCGCCTGGCGGCCCAGCTGCCCTATTGGATCGTCCCGGCCATGGTGGTCGTGGGTCTGGCCCTGATCGGCGACCTGCCGGCCTGGGGCACCCTGACCCTGGCCGGCCTGGCCATGGGCATGATGATTTTCGTCATGGCGTCGGGCCTGACCCTGGTGTTCGGCCTGATGGACGTGCTGAACTTCGGCCACGGGGCGTTCATTTCCGTCGGCGCCTTCGTCGGCGCCAGCGTCATGCTGGCCCTGGGCGGCTGGATGACGGCGCCGTCCCTGTGGCTGAACCTGGCCGCCGTGGTGGCGGCCATCCTGACCGCCATGGCGGTGACCGGCGGCCTGGGCTATGCGTTCGAACGGGTCATCGTGCGGCCCGTCTATGGCGCCCACCTGAAGCAGATTTTGGTCACCATGGGCGGCCTGATCGTGGCCGAGGAACTGATCCACCTGATCTGGGGACCCAACGAGATTCCCCTGACCCGCCCCCTGGCGCTGCGCGGCGCCTGGGTGTTCGGCGAGGTGGCCATCGAGAAGTACCGGGTGCTGGCCGTGGCCCTGGGGGCGATCATCTTCCTGGCCCTGCGCTGGGCCCTGGTGCGCACCAAGCTGGGCCTGCTGATCCGCGCCGGGGTGGAGAACGCCGAGATGGTCGAGGCCCTGGGCTATCGGGTGCGCATGCTGTTCATCCTGGTGTTCGTGGCCGGATCGGCCCTGGCCGGCCTGGGCGGCGTCATGTGGGGCCTGTACGAGGAACTGATCACCGCCCAGATGGGCCTGAACGTGCTGATCCTGGTGTTCATCGTGGTCATCATCGGCGGCCTGGGCTCGGTGGAGGGCTGCTTCGTGGGCGCCCTGATGGTGGGGCTGATGGCCAACTACACGGGCTACCTGGCGCCCAAGCTGGCGCTGGGGTCCAACATCCTGCTGATGGTCATCGTGCTGATGTGGCGGCCCCGGGGGCTGCTGCCGGTGGGGAAGGGATAGGGCCATGATCGGAACGCTTCTGTCTGGCGACCTGCCGCGCAGCAAGGTGCTGTCGGTGGTCATGGTCGCCATCCTGCTGGGCCTGGCCCTGGCGCCGTTCCTGTTCCCCGGCACCCGGGCGCTGAACACGGCGGCCACCATCTGCGTGTTCATCGTGCTGGTGGCCAGCTACGACCTGCTGCTGGGCTACACGGGCATCGTGTCGTTCGCCCACACCATGTTCTACGGCATCGGCGCCTATGGCGTGGCCATCATGCTGGACCGCATGCCCGGTTCCTGGGCCGCCATCGGCCTGGGCGTGGCGGCGGGCCTGGCGGTGGCCGTGGCCCTGGCCCTGGTCATCGGCCTGTTCTCGCTGCGGGTGCAGGCCATCTTCTTCGCCATGGTGACCCTGGCCGTGGCCAGCGCCTTCATGATCCTGGCGTCCCAGCTTTCCGGCCTGACCGGCGGCGAGGACGGCCTGACCTACCGCGTCCCCCGGGTCCTGACCCCGGCCTTCAAGCTGTTCCAGGACAAGCTGTTCGGCGTGCGCGTCGATGGCCGCATCGTCGACTACTACCTGGTGTTCTTCGCCGCCCTGGCCCTGTTCCTGCTGATGCTGCGCATCGTCAACTCGCCGTTCGGCCGGGTGCTGCAGGCGATCCGCGAGAACCCCTTCCGGGCCGAGGCCCTGGGCTATCGCACCGTGGTCTACCGCACCGTGGCCAACGGCCTGGGCGCCGGCATGGCGGCCCTGGCCGGGGTGCTGATGGCCCTGTGGCAGAAGTACACGGGGCCCGACACCACCCTGTCGCTGGGCATCATGATCGACATCCTGCTGATGGTGGTGATCGGCGGCATGGGCACCCTTTACGGCGCCGCCGTGGGGGCGGTGATCTTCATCCTGGCCAAGAACTATCTGCAGGGCCTGATGGGCGCGGCGTCGGAGGCCCTGGCCGGCCTGCCGCTGATCCCCCACCTGGTGCACCCGGACCGCTGGCTGCTGTGGCTGGGGATCCTGTTCATCCTGAGCGTCTATTTCTTCCCCACGGGAATCGTCGGGCGGCTGCGCAAGTAGCCGCCCGACGCCCCCGGAACATCAATAGATGTAGGGCTCCCACAGGGCCTTGATGGCCTCGGACCGGGTCTTGAACCGGGGCGCCACCTTGGCCTGTATCTGCTCCTTGGTCAGGGATCCGGGCCGCACCGTCATGTCGGCGATGATGTGCCCCGGCATGGGCGGGACCTTGGACGTCTTGTATTCGCCCGAGATCATGATGCGCACCTCGCCCGAGGCGAAGTCCGGCGCCGACCGGAAGTCGATGTGGATTTCCGGCTTGATGGCATTGTCGCTGGGCACCACCTGGTGCAGGCCCAGGGTCCGTTCGTCCTTTTGCGTCAGGAAGAACTTCACCTTGTTCTTCTTCATGCTTTCCCGCCCCTTGTCGATCTCCTCGGCGGTCATGCCCGGCACGTAGGGCAGGAAGCTGCCGTCCGGTTCCTGGATCAGGCCGAAGGACACCTCGACCCCCGTATAGCCCAGGCTGATGCCCGTCTGGATGCCGATGAACAGGGCTTCCAGGATGGCCGATGGGCCGGCCGTGACGGCTTCGCCCATGGCGCCGACGACGGACCGGGACCCTTCCCCTTCCTCGACCTCGTCCTTGCGCTTCATCTTGGACTGCATGAAGCGGGCCAGGCTTTCGTAATTGGTGAAGGTGCTGCCGCCCAGCTTGATCTCCTTGATCCGCAGCAGGCCCTGCCACGGCCCGGCCCAGGGCGAGGGCGCGCCGTCCGGCTGGGGGCCGGTACCGGCGCCGCCCTGGTTGTCGGCCACCGCGCGCTGGGGTTCGTCGTAATAGAACAGCTTCACCCGGCCGCCCGGTTCCAGGGGCGTGCCGCCCACGGGCACCTGGTTGATCACCACGTGGTGCTTCTCGCCCTGGGGCGCCGGGCCCAGGGACGAGGGCACGGGCGAGAACCGCGCGCCGATCACGCCCTGGGCCTCGGCGATGGGCTGGGTCTTCACGTCGGGCACCAGGGGGTCGGTGTAGTAGCCGATGACGACCGGCTGCTTCTTTTCCAGCTCGACCCCGTCGCCGGGCGCCTGCTCGACGACGATGAAGGGCGTCTTGTTCTTGGGCGCCGGGCCCAGCTCGTTCTTGGTCGCCGTCAGGTCCACGGCCTCGATCTTGCCGACGGCCGCGGCAACCTTGTCGCCGGTCACCTTGGGCACCGTGGACAGGTGCCAGGGCGCATAGGCCCACACGTACACCGCCGCCCCCTGGGGCAGGGTGGCCGCGCCCCGGCCCGTGGGGCCCGGGTTCTGGCGGTGGATCAGGCCGGCCTTGTCCTTGTCGGGGGCCTGTTCCAGTTCCGTCGACACGTTCAGGGTCAGCTTGCCGTTCAGCACGCCGCGGGCGGCCTGGGGCGTCATGCCGGTCAGCTCCGGCACCTGCACCATGGCCACGCCGCCGCGCAGGTGGATGGTGCCCAGGTCCAGGATGTTGGGGCGCCCGGTCACCTTCACCGGCGCCGAGCCCGAGGCCCGGCCGGAATAGGTGATCCCCTGTTCCGTGGCCTTGGCCTCGACGATGACCGGATAGATCACCCGCACCGGGTTGCCCAGGTCGATGAGGAACTTCTGGCCCACCGACGCATTCCAGGTATTGGTCAGGCCCTGTTCACCCTCGGTCACCTCCAGGGTCAGATTGCCGGGCACCGGCGGGGCGCCGGGGGCCGGGGTGTATTCCACCACGCCCACCACCCGCAGGTTGCCGGGCAGGTACACCTTCAGCTTCACCTCGAACGGCGTGGCCGGCGGCTTGGGTTCCAGGATCGATCCGAAGTCGTCCAGGCTCAGGCGGATCTTGCCGTCGGCCGGCTTGCCCTTGGGCATGGCCATCTCGGCCTTGATGATCTTGCTGTCCGTGCGCTTCCTGAACAGCAGGCCGCCCTGGAACAGCCTGCCGGCGGCGCCGAAGGCGCGGGCGTCGGGGTTGGCGTCCTCCTTCACCGTCACCGTCTGGCCCACCGGTTCCTGGCCCACCCAGTCCACCACCCGCACGGTGACGGGCTCGACGCGGATCTCGTGCCGCTCCAGGGCAATGGGGCCGATGTCCTGGATCGCCGTGCCGGTCTTCAGCTTGGCCGTATAGCTGCCGCCCTTGGGCTGCAGCAGGTTGTCCTGGCTGTCCCACATGACGCCGGTGACGATGACCGGGTCGCTCAACAGCACGGGGTGGCTGTTGGCCACGTCGAACACCCCGTTGCCGGGGATGGTCTCGGGCCCGTCGGTGATGGAAATCGCCATCTCGCCGCCCACCACCTGGGTGGTGGGGTCGGGCGCCACCAGGGCGCCGTTCAGGCGCAGGTTGCCGGTGTCGAAGAACGGCATGCCGATGTTCAGGGTCAGGGCCTTCTCGGTCTTTTCCGGGTCATAGGTGATGACGCGGCTGTCCCGTTCCAGGGTGGTGTCGCCCACCACCACCTTGGCCTTGGCGGAAATGGTGTCGCCCTTGGCCAGTTCCACGGTGTGGGGGCCGGTGCCGGTGAAGCTCTTGCCGCCGGCGGTCAGGGTCACCTCGGGGTTGGGCAGGATCGCCGTGCTGGCGTCGGTGACCTCGACCGTCACCGTCACCTCGCGCGGGAAGTGCACCTTCAGCCTGCCGTTGACCTGGAACACGCCCTGGCCCACGTGGTCCACGGGGCGCGGCGCGCTTTCGGGGTCCAGGCGGGTGGTGAAATTCATGCCCCGGGTGCCCGACCGTTCGGTCACCTGCACCCCGGCCTTGGCCGTATAGGGGTTGGGCGGGAAGCCCTGGGGCCCCCCGGCGCCGGCGCCGGCATCGGTGCCGCCGCCGCCACCCGCGGGGTCGGGCGCCTTGTCCAGGTCCTCGGGAATCTCGGCCCGGTAGAAGGCGCACAGCGGCTTGTCGAAGGCGCCCTGGTCGCGCAGCATGAAGCGCGGCTGCTCGCCGGTGACCGTGCCGTTGGTCATCACCACGTGGATGGTGTCGGTGCCGGGCCGCCAGGCACCGGTGACTTCCAGTTCGCCCTTCAGGCGGGCCGGTTCCACCATCAGGTCGGTCACCACCTGGGATCGGGCCAGGGGCACGTTGTCGGCGCTGAGCGCCGTGACCCGCACGGCATAGCGGCCGGACCGCAGGAACCGCTTGGCCCACAGGGTCACCTGGTCGGGGCGCGGGGTGGCGTGGGGCTTGGTGTCGGCGGTGCGCCAGAACACGTCACCGGTGCCGTACAGGCAGTCCTTGTCGGGCTCGGGCCCGTCGGGCGGGCCCACGGGCACCAGTTCCCAATGGAAGAAGCGCACGTACTGCATCACCTGGTCCACCGGCGGCGGGGCGTCCATGCCGGCGCGGGGCGCGGCCAGGGCGTCGAACTGGACGGATTCGGTCACCCGCACCGCGTCGGGGGTCACCTCCACCTTCAGCTCCATCATGTTCTCGGCCAGGGTCAGGGTGTCGGCGTAGGCCTGTTCCATCTTCTTGATCAGGGCCGACACGGCGGCGGCGCCGGTGCCGTCCAGCGCGGCCACGGTGCCCTGGTCGTCCATGACCATCTGGCCCACGGCGGTGTCCAGTTCGTCCGCGCTGGCCTGGTCGGCCACGGGCAGGATGTGCTTCAGCTTGCGAACCTGCAGCTTCAGGCGCAGCAGGTTGGGCCACAGGGGATGCTTCTGGCCGATGTCGTAGGGGCCCGAGCGCACCCACCAGTTCCACCACGACGCCACCTTGTCGCCGGCCACGGCCAGGTGGAAGTCCTCGTTCAGGGGCCGCAGGGTCTTCTGCAGCTTCTCGATCACCGCGCCCATGTCCTGGCGGGCCTCGTCGAAGGCCTCGGCGTAGGTCTCGGTCCATTTCGCGGCCAGGCCCCGGTCCTTGGTGCCCAGGGGCGGGCGCATGCTTTGGGCGTCCGCGGCCCCCGGGGGGCCGGGCACGGCATCGTCGGGATAGCCGCGCGGGCGCATCCAGTCGTCGTAGGGGATCTTCGGGTCCAGCACCAAGTGCACGGGCTTGACGCCGAAGCCGAAGCCGGCGCCCCGCAGGCTGATGGTGTCGCCGTGCACCTTGTCCACCAGTTCCAGCACCGCCTTGGGGTCCTCGGCGCCCAGGATGTTCAGGCTGCCGTCGGACACGTAGGCCACGTACGAGGCCTCGTACTCCCGCACGATCTTCAGCAGCTCGGCCAGCTTGTCGCGGGTGTGGCTGAGCAGCAGGTCACCCAGACGGTCCGGCGTCGGCGTGGTGGGGCCGGGGCTGCGCTTCTCGTAGAAATGGACGTACAGGGGGTTCTTGGCCGTGTCGGGGCTTTGGGCGTAGGCGATCACGTCGTCCAGGTAGGCGTGGATGTGGCGGGTGAAGTCCTCGTAGTCGGCGCTGATGGGCAGGTCCGTGTCCGGGTCGTAGCCGTCGCCGGGGAAGGGATCGGCCGACCGCGCCACCTCGGCCCACACCTTCTGGTCCACGTCCTTCATGCGTTCGCGCAGGGCCGCCACCTCGGCCGCCACGTCGCCCAGGTCGGCGGTGGCGATCTCGTCATCCTTCTTCTTGCGCGCCGCCTCCTCGATGATCTTGTCCATGACCTGGCATTCCAGGATCATCTGGCGCCGCGTCCAGTACATGGAGATAAGCTGCCCGAACATCTTGCCCTCGCCCTCGGACAGGCCCTGCAGGGGGCTGGGGATGCCGATGGTCAAGGGCACCTCGCCGGGGTTGCCCGATACCTGGGTGGCGGTGGTGGCGCGGGAATCGAAGGTGGTTTCGCCGGACGCGATCTGGCGGGCGTCCTCGGGTGTCGGCACGGTGACGCCGATGCCGTTCAGCCATTCGGTGGTCCAGTTGCGGGTGTTGCGGGTGATGCCGATGCGCTTCAGGGTGCGCACCCCCTTCAGCACCTGGGCGAGCACCGGGTCCTTGCCGTCGAAATCCTCGCCGTAATAGACGTCGAACAGGGACTCGCGGGGCTTCACCTTGCCGGCGCCCGGGTCCTTCACCACGTCGATGCCGTTGGCCCAGGCCGGCGGCGCCAGGCGGGCCAGTTCCATGATCCCGTTCAGGGATTCGCCGCTGTCGCAGGCCTGCTTGCGGGCTTCGGCGTTGGGCACGTCCATCAGCAGGTTGTTGACGTTCAGTTTGGTCAGCACCGGCAGGCCCGTGTCGCCGCCCTTTTCCCAGGTGCCGTTCTTCACCAGCAGGTTGACCAGGGCCGAATTGCCCCACGAATGGGTCAGCTTGGTCGACGACCAGTTGTAGATGTCGTACATGGCGAAGGGCAGGGCCAGTTCCGGCTGGGCCAGCAGGATGGCGTCCTTCAGGGCCGCCAGGCCCAGGGCCTCCACCCCATCGCCGTCCAAGGGCTTGCCCAGCAGCGAGGCCCCGGTGGCGATGGTGCCGCCGAAGTTGGCGAACAGGGCCGGCTGCTTGGCCGCGGCGTTGATGTATTCGGCATATTCCGACAGGGCGATGACCTTGGACAGGGCCATGGCGTGGTCCTGGATCAACTGCTGCGACGACAGGTCCGCCGGGCCGGCGAAGATGGTGACCATGGACTTGCCCAGGTCGCGGGCGTCGGTGATGTCGCCCCACACCTTCCAGCCCTGCTGGGCCGCCTTGCCGCCCTTGATCATTACTTTGAAGCCGACCACGCCCAGGTTCAGGGCGGCGTCGCCCCGGGTGGTGGGCTCCACCACCAGGCGCTTGGTCTCGCCGTTGTGGTCCATGATTTCGGCATAGCGGGCCTTGGCCCGGGTCGGATCCCACACGTCGGCCATGTGGCGCAGGGCCTGGATGGTCAGCTTGGGCCAGCCCTCGTTGCCGTCCACGGTGAAGTATTCGTACAGGTTGCGGGCGTAGTCCTCGGTGCTCCAGTTGAACAGCCGCGACAGGCTTTGCAGGCGCTTCAGGTCCAGGGCCACGTCCACCGGGTCCCACTGTTCGTCCACCCAGCGCACCCGCGGCGCGCTCTGGGTCGATTCCAGGGATTCGCCGTCCAGGCCGGTGCGGGTGGTGGTCTTTTCGTCCCATTCCAGCTTCAGGCGCCGCTGCTTCATCTCGCCGGCGATGACCTGCTCCACATAGCCGTCCAGGTCCACGCCCTTGGAAATGATCTTCAGGTGCTCGTTCACCCCGCCGCGCAGGGACTCGACGATGGCGTTGATGGCGCGGAAGCCCTCGCCCTCGGACCGCAGGCGCGAGCCGGCCGTCTGGGCCCGCTGGATGAAGTCCATCAGCATCAGGCGCACGTCGGCGCCGTACACGGCGTCGGGGGCGTCGGTATCCAGGTTGTCGCGGATGAACACGGCGTTGTCGCGGTTCAGCCGGTCGATCACGTGGTCGGGCAGGTTGGAATAGGCCGTGGCCAGGGTTTCCATGGTGCGCCGCAGGGGCGTGCCTTCGGCCATCAGGCCGTCCACCGTGGGCGGGGGCCGGTCGGGGCTGGGTTCGCCGTGGTCCACCAGGGCGCCCTTCAGGGCCTCGGTCAGCATGGACACGTGCTGGCGGTGGCCGCCGCGCAGCAGGTCCCAGTTGCCCTTCACCAGGGTGTCCAGGGCCGCCGCCCTCTTCTCGTCGGTGCCGATCTCGCGGGCCAGGGCGGCGTCGTCCTTGGCGTTGCGGATGGCGTCGGACAGGCGGTTCAGCTCGGCGAAGCGGGCCGGGTCCATGCCCACGTCGGCCGCCGTCAGGGCGGCGTTGGGGTCCTGCTTGACGTTCTTCCAGAACTCCATCATGCGCAGCGTGTACTTGGCCAGGTCCAGCACCTCGCCCTTGTGCACCTCGAAGATCTGGCGGTAGTTGTTGGCCATCCAGCCGCCCACGTCCTCGACGCCCTTGGGGAACAGTTCCTGGCCGCCGATGTCCATCAGCGCCGACTTGGCGTAGTCCGTCGTCGCCCCGTCGATGACGCCGATCTCGCGCGACCCGCCCACCTGGCGCAGGTCGGTCACGTGGCCGGCGTCCTTACCCCAGGCGTGAAGCTGCTCCTCGGCGAACAGGCCGCGGTACTTTTCCTCGTTGCCGACGATCCAGGCGCCCAGGTAGTTGGGCCACTTCTCCTCGTAGCCCGGCTCCTTGCGGCGGATCACCTGGTAGGCCTTGGTGGGCGACAGGAACTCCACCTTCAGGTCCTCGGCCTCCACCCGCACGCCCCATTCCTGGCTGACCAGGGCCAGGGCCAGGGCGGCCCGGGCGCCGTTGATGCGCTCGTTGACCAGGGGGTCGGCGGCCAGGGCCTCGGGCGAGGCCCGGTTGGTGATGTCGTCGTCGCTGTAGAACAGCTTGGCCAGCTTGTAGGCGTCGTCGATGGGCATGTCGGCCAGGATCTTCCCGGCCTTGGCCCAGGCCAGCCAGGCCCGGAACCGGGCGCCGCTGGAACCCACCCGATAGGAAAAGGCGATCAGCGGCTTGCCCAGGCGGCGCCGGGCGTCGTTCAGGCGCAGGGTGGATTGCAGGGCCAGTTCGTACTTCAGGGCGTCCAGGGTCAGGAACAGGGGCGTGTTGGTGTCGATGGCCCTTTTCCGCAGGTCGGCGTCCTTGGCCAGGATCTTGAACTGCTTCAGGGCCGTCAGGGCGTTGACGATGTTGGGCTCGGCCTCGTAGGCGGCGAACACCCGGGCCAGGGTGCCGTAGGACTCGCCCAGCTTGGATGTCCACTTGGCTTCGATGGTTTCGCGGCTGGTGCCGGCCGGCGGCGGGTCCAGGGGCTTGAACACCACGTAGGGGTCCGCGGCCGGGGCCGCCGGGGCGGCGCCTTCGGGCGGCGCGGCCGGCGGATCGGCCGCCAGGGCCGTGGAAAGGTCCGGCACCGCGGCCAGCCACAGGGCGGCGAACAGCGAGAACAGAAGGGTCCGGGGGGTCCGGGGTGCGGATTCGTGGGCAAGCCGCATGGTACGCGTCCCTTGGGCGCGGCCGGCCGCGCGCGGCCCGTCCGCGGCGGCCGCCGGACCTCAAGTATAGACCCGATGGTTGCATGTGGCATCCGCGGCGTCGTTGCCAGTGCCTTGGGGCCCGCCTTAAAATGGAGTCCAGCGCACGAATGATCAGGCGCGATCCGGCCCGTCCCGGTGCCGGCCCCCGCCGCCGACCCGTACAGGGACCCCCGCCATGCGTCTTTCCCCGTTCCTTCTCGTCGCCCTTCTTCTGCCCCTCATGCCGGCCTTCGACGCCGCCGCCCAGGCGGTTGGCGACGGGCCCCTGCTGGCCGAGGGCAAGACCTCGATCTTCCAGCGGGTGCTGTCGCGCCCCGGGGCCGAGCTGTCCGTGGAGCCCAAGGCCGGCACCGGCGGCACGCCCATTCCGCCGTTCACCGTGTTCTACGTGTATGCCCGCCAGGCCGTGGACGGCACCGACTGGGTCGAGGTCGGCCCGGCCAGCCGCCGCCCCACCCAGGGCTGGATCCCGGCCGACAAGCTGATCGACTGGAAGCAGACCGTGTCGGTCACCTTCACCAACCCGTCGGGGCGCGAGCGCACGCTGCTGTTCCGCGACCGCCAGAAGCTGCTGGACCTGCTGGAATCGGAAACCCTGACCAGCCAGGCCAACGATCTGCGCCAGCAGGCCCTGGCCGGTCCGGTGGCGCCGGACTTCCCCGTGGTGTCCATCGAGCCCGCCGTGCACGTGGACATCAAGGACCAGTTCTACCTGCTGCCGATCCTGAGCTGGGAGGAGATCTACCTGGACAGCGGCTTCACCACCCGGCTGCTGGAGATCGCCTCGGTAACCCGCGAGGACCGGGAAGAGGAGACCCTGGACGACGCCCGCACCCACGCCGCCATCGCCGCCGGCATCGGCGAGCGCGAGCAGGCCATCGCCGACTACCGCACGGGCGTGGTGTTCGTCGTCGACACCACCACCTCCATGGGCCCCTACATCGACCGCACGCGGGAAGCCGTGCGGGCGGTCTATGACTCCCTGGCGGCCGAGAACCTGCTGGGCCGGGTCAGCTTCGGCCTGGTGGCCTATCGCGACAACACCGGGGCCTCGCCGGGGCTGGAATACGTGTCCAAGACCTTCGCCGACCTGAAGTCGGGCGGCGACCCCACGACCTTCCTGGCCGACGTCAGCGCCGTGGCGCCGGCCACCGTGTCCAGCAAGGGCTTCGACGAGGACGCCTTCTCGGGCCTCAAGCGGGCCATCGAGACCCTGGACTGGGAACCCTACGGCGGCCGCTTCATCGTGCTGATCACCGACGCCGGGGCCCGCCAGGGCGCCGACCCCCTGAGCAGCACGGGCATGGACGCGGCGCAGATCCGCCGCCTGGCGGCCGACAAGCGCATCGCCGTGCTGACACTCCATCTGCTGACGGAGGAGGGCAAGGCCGACCACGCCAAGGCCACGGCCCAGTATTCGGAACTGTCGGCCCATGAATCCGGCGACAGCCTGTATTTCAGCGTGCCCGCCGGGGCCGTGGACCAGTTCGGCCGCCGCCTGGGGGTGATGACGGCGGCCCTGACCGACCAGATCAAGCGGGCCTCGGGCGGCCACGTGGTGGACGCGCCCCCGGCCGACAGCCAGGTGATCACCGTGCCGCCGCCGCCCCCGGCGCCGCCGCTGAACGTGTCGGGCGCCGGCACCCTGCCGCCGGTCAACGGCGCCACGCCGGCCGGGGACGGCGCGGTGGACCCGGAACTGAACCGCCTGGACGCCGCCACGGACCGGGTGGGCCACGCCATGCAGCTGGCCTACCTGGGCAAGAAGGAGGGCACCAAGGCGCCCACCCTGTTCGAGGCCTTCGTGTCGGACCGCGACCTCTCGAACCCCGACACCGTTTGCCTGGACGTGCGGGTGCTGATCTCCAAGACCCAGCTTTCCGACCTGCAGCAGGCCATGCAGACCATCGTCGAGGCCGGGCGCCTGGCCCAGCTTTCGCCCGAGGACTTCTTCGACCAGTTGCGCGGCGCCGCCGCCGCCATGAGCCGCGATCCGTCGCGGGTGGCGGCCGGCGAGGGCCGCACCATCGCCGATCTGGGCCTGATCGACGAGTTCATCGCCGACCTGCCCTACAAGAGCAAGGTGCTGAACATCGACCAGGACCTGTGGCTGGGCTGGAGCGTGGGCGAGCAGGAGGCGTTCATCAACGAGATCGAATCGAAGATCAAGCTGTACGAAAGCTACCACGACGACACCGGCCGCTGGGTGGCCCTGGACGGCGGGCGCATCCCCGGCGATGCCGTCTATCCGGTGCCCCTGGAAGCGTTGCCTTAAAGAGGTGTCCGCTCCGGTCTACCAGGTGGCCGAGCTGTCCAAGGCCCGGGTCCAGGCCGGCTCGGGCTTTGCGCTGAGCGTGCCGGAACTGACCATCCGCCCCGGCGAGCGGGTGGCCCTGGTGGGCGACAGCGGCTGCGGCAAGAGCACGCTGCTGGACATGCTGGGCCTGGCGTCCAGCCCCGACGGGGCGGGGCGGTTCACCTTCTGCCCCCGGGGCGCGCCGTCGGACATCCCGTCCCTGTGGCGCGACGGCCGGTCCAATGACCTGGGCGACCTGCGCAAGCACCACATCGGCTACGTGCTGCAGACCGGCGGCCTGATCCCCTACCTGACCGTACGCCAGAACATCGACCTGACCCGGCGCCTGCTGGACCTGCCCGACGACGGCACCGCCGACGCCCTGGCCGAGCGCCTGGGCCTGGCCGGCCACGGGGCCAAGCTGCCGGCCGCCCTGTCGGTGGGCGAGCGCCAGCGGGTGGCCATCGGCCGCGCCCTGGCCCATCGTCCGCCGGTGATCCTGGCCGACGAGCCCACGGCGTCCCTGGACCCGGAAACTGCTAAGACCGTCATGGCCCTGTTCCTGGACCTGGTGGAGGCCGAGGGGGCGACCCTGATCGTCGCCACCCACGACCGGGCCCAGGTGGGCCGCCTGGGCCTGCGGGCCCTGGGCCACGATTTGGCGCGGGACCCGGCGGCGGGCCTGACCCGCGCCCGGTTCTGGGGCTAGGGGAGGGGACGGGCGCATGGGCACCACCCTGGTCCAGGTGACGCGGCTGTCGGTGCGCGACTTCCTGCACGAATGGCGCATGTCGGTGTGCTTCGTGCTGGCCCTGGCGGCGGTGCTGGCGCCGCTGCTGATCCTGTTCGGCCTGAAGTTCGGGCTGGTGGACACCCTGCGCAGCCGGCTGATCGAGGATCCCCGCAACCGCGAGATCAAGTCCGTGGTCTCGGGCCGCCTGACCCGGGACTGGTTCGCGGCCCTGGAAGCCCGCGACGACATCGCCTTCCTGCTGCCCCGCACCCGGGCCATCGCCGCCACCATGACCCTGCGCCCGGCCGGCAGCCGCGCCAACGTGACGCGGGTGGAACTGGTGCCGTCGGGCCCCGGCGACCCCCTGCTGCCCGAGGGTGCGACGGCACCCGACGGGTTGGGCACGGTGGTGCTGTCGGCCGCCGCCGCCCGGGCCCTGGGCGTGGGGGTGGGGGACCGGCTGACCGGCAACGTGACCCGGGTGGTGGAGGGCCGCCGCCAGGCCGCCGGCACGGACCTGGGGGTGGCGGCCATCGTGCCCGACCACCGGTTCGCCCGCCCGGCGGCCTTCGCCGCCCCGGCCCTGATGGGCGCCGTGGAGGACTACCGCGACGGCTTCGCCGTGCCGGGCCTGGACTGGCCGGGGGCGGACAAGCCCGACGCGCCCCGGGTTTACGCCGGGTTCCGGCTCTACGCCGCCACCATCGACGCCGTGGCACCGCTGCGCGACCACCTGAACGGCCTGGGGTTGGAGGTCCGCACCCAGGCCGCCGCCATCGAGACGGTGCGGGCGCTGGACCGCAGCTTGGGCGCCGTGTTCTGGGTCATCGCGGTGATCGGGCTGACCGGCTATCTGCTGTCCCTGGGCGCCAACCTGTGGGCCAACGTGGACCGCAAGACCCGCGACCTGGGCATCCTGCGCCTGCTGGGCGTGCCCACCGGGGGGCTGATGCTGTTCCCCGTGGTCCAGGCCGGGCTGACGGCGGTGCTGGGGGCGGCCCTGGCCGGCCTGGCCACCCTGGCCGTGGCGGCGCTGATCAACCGCATGTTCGCCACCAGCCTGGCCGAGGGCGAACTGGTCTGCCGCCTGCTGGCGGCCCACTACCTGCTGGCCGTGGCCGGCACCCTGGCCTGCGCGGTGGCGGCCTCGGCCCTGGCCGGCTACCGTGCCTCCAGGATCGAACCGGCGGAGGGAACGCGCGATGTGTGATCGGCGGGAGTCCGGCATCCATGTCCTTCGAGACGCGCTGTTCGCGCTCCTCAGGACGAGGGGGACCAACAACGACCCCCTCACCCTGAGGAGCCCCGAAGGGGCGTCTCGAAGGGTTGGTGCCGTTGTCGCGGTGCTGGTCATTCTGGCCGCGGCCCAAGCCCAAGCCCAAACGCCCGCCGCCGCGCCCTGGGCCGAAAAATTCTACAACCCCCAGCCCCTGGCCGACGACCTGGTGCTGCCCCTGCCCTGCGGCGGGGCCATGGCCTTCCGCCGGGTGGAGGTGCCCAGCGACGGCTGGCTGGGCGACCGCAAGATCGTCATCGGCGGCCGCGAGGAGGGCGCCGAGCAGGCCGAGAGCAGCCGCTATGCCTATGTGGCCGGCGGCTTCACCGATGCCGGCAACCCGGCCCGGCGGTTCTACTACCTGGGCAAGTACGAGGTTTCCGACCTGCAGCGCGACGCCCTGGACAGCCTGGCCCCCGGCGGCGCCTGCCCCAAGGCCAGGATGCGCGGCCGCCTGCCGGCCGGTGGCGTCACCTGGCAGGACGCCAACACCCTGGCCCACGCCTACACGGCCTGGCTGCTGGCCGACGCCCCGGGCCGCCTGCCGGCCGAGGACGGGGTGCCGGGCTTCCTGCGCCTGCCCACGGAAACGGAATGGGAATACGCCGCCCGGGGCGGCGCCGCCGTGTCGGGCACCGAATTCCAGCAGCGCACCTTCCCCGTGCCCCAGGGCCTGGCCAAGTACGTGTGGCACGCCGGGCCCCGTTCGGCCGGCGGCAAGGTGCAGCTCACGGGGCTGCTCATGCCCAACCCCCTGGGCCTGCACGACATGCTGGGCAACCTGGACGAGATCGTCCTGGAGCCCTTCCGCCTGAGCAAGTTCAGCCGCGACCACGGCCAGCCCGGCGGCTTCGTCATTCGCGGCGGCAACTATCTGACCAGCGCGCCGGCCGTGCGCTCGTCCTACCGCCAGGAGGTGACGCCCTTCGCCAAGGGCCAGCCCAACCGGGTGCGCACGGTGGGCTTCCGCCTGGCCATCGGCGCCCCGGTGCTGCCCACCCGCGAGCGGCTGCAGGCCGTGCGGGCCGACTGGCTGGCCCTGCCGCAGAGCGTCACCGTCACCTCGGGCACCGACGCCCTGGACGACCCGGTGGCGGAGCTGGAGGTGGTGCGCCGCGCCACCGGCGACCCGGACCTGCGGGCGCGGCTGGAAAGGCTGTCCCTGGTGGTCAAGGCCAACATCGCCAGCCGCAACGAGCAGCGCGACCGCGCCGCCCAGGGCCTGGTGCGCCTGGGCGCCTTCCTGGGCCGCAAGATCGTCGACGACCAGAAGAAGGTGGACGCCCTGGACAAGATCCTGAAGGGCCGCCGCGCCGCCCAGTCGTCGGAACGGCTGATCCGCACCTCGGAACAGAGCCTGGCCCACAGCCGCGCCGTGCTGGCCGACAACGTGGAATACTACGGCGACACGGTGATCCAGGCGGTGCGGGACTATCCGGCCGACGTGCTGCGCCGCCAGTTGGAGGCCCTGAAGGTGGGCTTCGCCAACCGGGGGCGCCAGGGGCTGATACCCTTCGCCGACCTGTTCGCCCACCACACCGAGGACTACCGCCGCTCGGAAACCCTGGATACGGACGCCTGGCTGCGGGCGTTCCGTGAGCGGTGAAATGACAAGAGCCCGGGTGTATAATGCCCGTCTGTGCCACCATGCGTATTCCCATGCCCCATCTGGCAAGCAAGCCCGCCAAGGACCGGAAGGAAAGAACATGCTGAAACGCGCCGCCAAGCCCGTCGCCGCCGCCCTGGCCCTGTCCATGGTCCTGTCGGCCTGCCAGACCACCGGGGGCGGCGCCGGCCCCGGCGGCCAGCCCGACCCCATGACGGCCCAGGAAGCCTCGCTGCGCGAGCAGAACGATGCCTTCAACCGCACCGTGGCCGAAGGCGCCATGATGGGCGCCCTGGCCGGCGCCCTGATCGGCGGCCTGATCGCCGGCAACGCCCGCGGCGCCGCCATCGGCGCCGGCGTGGGGGCCCTGGCCGGCGGCGCCTCGGGCTACTACGTGGCCCAGCAGCAGCGCAACTACGCCAACGAGGAATCGCGCATCGACGCCATGGTGGCCGACGTGCGGGCCGACAACGAACGCACGGCCCAGTACCTGTCCACGGCCCAGCAGGTGATCGCCAACGACCGCCGCAAGCTGGCCGAGCTGAACCGCCAGTACGCCGCCAAGACCATTTCCCTGCAGGAAGGCCAGGCCAAGCTGTCGCGGGTGAAGGACAACCAGAAGGTCATGCGCGAAACCCTGACGGGCCTGCGCAAGAAGCGCGACGAATACGTCTATGCGGCCAACCAGAGCCGCAACAAGACCAACACCCGCCAGATGGACCGCGAGATCGCCCTGATGGAACACAACATCTCGACCCTGGAATCGGAACTGAGCGCCCTGGACCAGGCGCTGGAAGTGTCGCCCCTGGGCTGATCGGTGTCCAACGGGAACGGAGGATCACATCATGTGGCAACGCCTGACGGCCCTGGTCGGCGCCGGCCTGCTGGCGGCCGGCTGCCAGACCACCGACGACCCGTCCAAGGGCGGGTACCTGTCGGGCATCAACGCGCTGAACACCGGCGCCTACGACCGGCGCCTGGAGGACAAGCGCAACACGCTGGAGGCCGAGCGCCAGCGCGGCCGCGCCCTGGACCAGGACCTGAGGCGTTCCCGGGCCGAACAGGCCCGCCTGTCGGAACAGACGGCGGCGGCCGAGCGCCAGCTCGCCAACCTGCGCACCGAGCTGAACGGCCTGGAACGCCGCATCGCCGAGGCCACCCGCAACCACAGCGCCAGCCAGTCGGAACTGGCGGCCCTGAAGGACGAGATCGACGACCTGCAACGGTCGCGCTCGCTGCTGGCCGCCGACCCGGTGGTGGATGTCGAGACCAAGCGCCGCCGCCTGGCCGACCTGGAACGCCGCCGCGCCCTGCTGGAAAAGGCCCTGGAAGAGGCCCTGGGCGGCTAGCGTTGCCCCGGCGGGTCAATCGGCGTGTCAAATTGACCGGCGCGCGGGCGCGCCGGGAAATTCCTGTCCGTTAACGCACTGAAAATTCACGCTTTCCCATTTCTTGTTCGGTGGCCCGGTTCCTGCACCGTCGCGTCGGTGCATGGCAACACGGAGCCGAAACATGACCCGCAACGCCCGGACCGATGTCCTTTACATCGACGACGACAACCTGATGGAAACCGTTCTGCGCCTTCGCCTGGAATACCTGGAAGGCTTCAGCATGACCTATGCCGCGACGGGCCAGGCCGGCCTGGACCGGGCCCGCGAGGATCCGCCCAAGGCCATCCTGCTGGACTGGCACATGCCCGGCATGGATGGCTGGGACACCCTGCGCGCCCTGAAGGCGGATCCGCGCACCCAGGGGATTCCCGTTTACATGCTCACCGGCTGCGCCACCATGGAGTATGCGGAATGCGCCCTGTCCCACGGGGCTTCCGGCTATTTCACCAAGCCCCTGAACCTCGCCTTGATCAGCGCGCGGATTCGTCAGACAGTTGAGGAGACCGCCTGACGCCCCATCCGGGGCGCATCACCGCGACGGGAGGAAAGCTTGGGCAGGGTTGACCCGTGACGGCCACCTCGGCCGTCCTGGCGGGCCTGCTGGTGCTGGCCCTGGTCGGGATCGTCGTCCTGTCGATCCGCCACCGCGCGCGGCTGGCGGAACAGCATCGGCGCCATGAGGCCACGGCCGGGGCCCTGGCCGACATGCGCCGGGCCCGCGAGCAGGCCGACGGCATCATCGACGCGGCGGTGGAAAGCCTGATCCTCATCGACACCCGCGGCGTCATCCAGCGGGTGAATCCGGCCACCGAGGCCCTGTTCGGCTATTCGGCCGCCGACCTGCTGGGGCGCAACGTCAGCATCCTGGTTCCCGAACCCCTCGCCAGCCAGCACGACGACTACATCCGGCGCTACCTGGAAACGGGCGAGGCCCGCGTGGTCGGCAACACCCGCGAGCTGATGGCCCGGCGCCGCGACGGCTCCATCCTGCCCATCGAGCTGTCGGTGAACGAAATCGTGGTGGATGGCCAGCGGGTGTTCTCGGGCCTGGTGCGCGACCGTTCCCAGCGCCGCGAGATCGAAAGCCGCCTGGAACAGGCCCGCGACCAGTTGATGGACGCCATCGAGACCGTGCCCGACGGCTTCGTGCTGTACGACGCCGAAGACCGCCTGGTCATCTGCAACGCCCGCTACCGCGAGATCTATGCCGACAGCGCCGATCTGATCCGCCCCGGCACGCGGTTCGAGGACATCATCCGCGAGGGCGTGCGCCGCCGCCAGTACGCCGAGGCCATCGGCCGCGAGGAGGAGTGGATCGCCGAGCGCATGTACCAGCACCTGAACCCCGGGCCGCCCATCGAGCAGCGCCTGGGCAACGGCCGCTGGCTGCGCATCGAGGAACGCAACACGCGCAGCGGCGGCATCGTGGGGTTCCGCATCGACATCACCGAGCTGAAGCGCCGCGAGCAGGACCTGCGGGCCCGCGAGGCGCAGCTTCGGGCGACCATCGATTCGGCCCTGGACTGCGTGGTGGTGATGGACAGCGACGGCGTGATCGTGGAATTCAACCCGGCCGCCGAGGCCACCTTCGGCTTCAGCCGCGAGGCGGTGATCGGCTGCCGCATGGCCGACTACATCGTGCCCCGGCGCTACCGCGCCGCCCACCGCGAGGGCCTGCGGCGGTTCCTGGCCACGGGCGAGGGGCGGGTGCTGGGCCGGCGGTTCGAGATCGAGGCCCAGCGCGCCGACGGCGAGGAGTTCCCCATCGAGCTGGCCATTTCCGTGGCCGAGGACGAAGGCCCCCTGTTCGTGGCCTACCTGCGCGACATCACCCAGCGCCGCCGCGCCGAGGTGGCCCTGAAGGAGGCCCGGGACCAGGCCGAGGCCGCCAGCCGCGCCAAGTCCGACTTCCTGGCCATGATGAGCCACGAGATCCGCACCCCCCTGAACGGCGTGCTGGGCGTGCTGGGCCTGCTGAAGGAAACCAGCCTGGACGACGACCAGCGGTCGTTCGTGTCCACCGGCCGGCGGTCGGCCGAGGCGCTGATGGACGTGATCAACGACATCCTGGACTTTTCCAAGATGGAGGCCGGCAAGCTGGAACTGGAATCGGTGGGCTTCGACCTGGACGACGTGCTGGACACCACCATCGAGATCCTGTCGCGCCGGGCCGAGGAAAAGGGCATCGGCCTGACCCACGTGGTGCAGGACGACATGCCGCGCCAGCTCATCGGCGACCCGGGCCGCATCCGCCAGGTGCTGTTCAACCTGGTGGGCAACGCGGTGAAGTTCACCCAGCGCGGCCACGTGAACCTGTCGGTGACCGCCTTGCCCTGCGAGCCGGGCAACTGCCGGGTGCGGTTCGAGGTGGCCGACACCGGCCCCGGCATCGCCGAGGCCGACAAGGACAGCCTGTTCGAGGAATTCGTCACCCTGGCCCCGTCGCGGCGCGACGCCTATGCCGGCACCGGCCTGGGGCTGGCCATTTCGAAGCGGCTGGTCACCCTGATGAACGGCACCATCGGCTTCACCAGCACCCGCGACGTGGGCAGCACCTTCTGGTTCGAACTGCCCCTGAACCCCGAATCGGCGGAAGACACCCGCCGGCGCCGGGTCAACGCCTCGGTGGGGGCCGATGCCGACGACGCCGCCGACGACGTGCTGCGCGGGCTTAGGGTGCTGCTGGCCGAGGACAACCAGGCCAACCAGCTGGTGGTGCGGCTGATGCTGGAAAAGGCCGGCATGGCCGTGGACGTGGCGGCCAATGGGCTGGAGGCCCTGTCGGCCGTGCGCCACCGGCCCTACGACCTGGTGCTGATGGACATCAACATGCCGGAAATGGATGGGCTGGAGGCCGCCCAGGCCATCCGCGCCCTGCCGCCGCCGGTGGGCGACCTGCCGATCATCGCCATGACCGCCCACGTGCTGCGCGGCGACCGGGAAACCATCCTGGAAAAAGGCCTGGACGACTACCTGGGCAAGCCCCTGTCCCGGGGGCGCCTGTTCGAACGCATCCGGGCCTGGGCGCCGCGGCGCTCGCCGGCCTACCAGGGCGGCGACGCCACACCGGACACCGCCACCCCGGCGGACAGCATCGGGCCGGGGGACACGGCCCTGCTGCCGGTGGTGGACGACGAGGTGCTGACCACACTGGCCGCCGACACGGACCCCAGCCTGGTGGCCGAACTGGTGGGCGCCTTCCTGGACAACCTGCGTGAACGGGCCCGGGCCATGGAGCAGGCCCGCCAGGACGGCGAACTGGCCGACCTGTCCCACGAGGCCCATTCCCTGAAGGGCAGCGCCGGCACCTTCGGCGCCCTGCGCCTGTCGGCCCGCTGCGCCGACCTGGAACGGGCCGCCCACCAGGCCAACCAGTCCGGTTCGGCCGACGACGCGGCCCACGCCAAGGCCCTGGCCGAACGCCTGGCCCCCGACGTGGCGGCCGTGGAACGGGCCATGGAGGACTACCTGCTGCGCAACGACCCGGTCATGCCCTAGAACTCAGGCCCCGGATTTCACGACCGAACCATGTGCAGGAAAACCCCGGGGCGCGGCGCGATGGCGCTGGCGCCCGGCGGCCGGTCACCCAGGGTGACGGTCACATGGGAACCGGCATGGCCGGGCGGCAGGGCGCAGGAGATCACCACCTCGGCCGCGTGCAGGCCCGGGTCCAGGTCGATGGCCCCGTCGACCATGCCGACGGCGGCGTGGGGCGAAAAGACGATGCGCCGATCGATGATGCGCCGGTCCTTCACCGACACCCGCAGGTGGCAGACCGGCACCTGGTAGGCCGCGTCCTTGGACAGGCCGGCCACCTTCACGGTCAGGCCCAACTGGTGCTGGCCGGCCTGTTCGGCGTGGTACAGGCCGTTCAGCTTGTAGGCCGCCAGGCGGGGCTGGTCGATCATGTGGCCCTCGTGGGCGGTCAGGCTGAACCGCTGTTCGTCCAGCACGAACAGGCCCACGTCGTCGCCGGACAGGTCGTCGGCGGGCACGTCGGGGGCCACGAACACCCGGGCGATCCAGCCCGGCCGCAGGTCCCGCCCGGCCTGGGGCGCCAGACGCGCCCCCGGGGCGGGGATGGTCACCGCGCCCAGGGCGGCGTCCACGTAGAACCGGCGCTCCAGGACCGACAGGCGCTCGGCCACCCGGCCGGCGTCCAGGGGCGACGCCTGGGGCCCGGCCTTGGCGGAAAAGGCCCACATGGCCAGGGGCAGGCCGGCCCCCATCAGCAGGCCCAGGCCGAAGGCGGCCCAGCGCTTGCGCCAGCGGCGCGTGGTGCCGGTCATTGCCCGCCCCCCGCCCGCGCAGGGGCAACCCGCCGGCGGCGCGGAGAAAGGTGCAGGGCCGCGGCGAACCCGATCAGCAGCAGGACCGCCGACTGGGGTTCGAAGACGCGGAACACGTCGGTGGGCGCCAGGGCGATCCCCGGCGTGGCCGACACGAAGAACACGGCGTCGTTGAAGTCGTTGTCGCCGCCGGGGCGGACCAGGTCCTCGAACCCCAGCAGGATGGTTTCACCCACGTGCATCATGGCCACGTGCCGGCTGTTGGCGCCGGGATCGCCGATGGTGGCGGCCGCCGCCGCCTCGGGGTTCAGGTGGTCGATGGAATAGAAGACCTGGGCGCCCACATCGGCCACGTCCCAGCCCAGGATGTTGTGGCCGGTCCAGGCGTTCTGGATCAGGAAGAAGCCGATGGACGTGCCGGCGGACAGCAGGTTGCCGTCGTTCAGGAATACGGTGTCGCCCGGGGCCAGGTCGCCGCCGCTGCCCTGGGCCGATGCGTTGGGGAACAGCAGGCCCAGCTCGGTACCGGCCACGGCGTCCAGTTCGGCCAGGCTGATCCGGTGGTTGCCGTTGGTGTCCACGTCGCTTTTGGTCAGGCCGTCGAAGGCGCCGTCCGTGAACAGCACGTAGCCCAGGGTGTTGCGATAGCCGGCGCCCTCGGACACGAAGGTGACGGACACCTGGGCGTCGGCGCCCAGCAGGATGTTGGGGTCGTAGGCGGGGTTCAGGAAGGCCCCATCCACGTTGCTGCTTTCCGGCAGCATGGTGGAAACGGCCCGGGTCAGGGCCGCGTCGATGGACATCTGAAACACGTCGTCGGGAACGGAAGACAGCGCCTGGGCTGGGGATAGGAACTCGGCCAGGAGCAGGCCCGCCACCACCGTGAGGGCTCGGCGGTGTTTACGGACCAGGGGAATGGTCCGGCGCGGGGGGAATGCGCAGTCGCGGGCCGTCATGTCTTCCGTTCCCTTCTCGACGTCGGTTGGCCCATGGGGACGCAAGGGCCATGCCAGGGATCGGAATGGGATCAACGCCTTGAAAACATTGAAAAGACTTGCCGGTGCGTGGGGCCGGGCCTTGGCCGGCGTGTCAATCTGACACGCGAACTGACCCGTCCGGCTACGGCCGGGCGGCCCGGTCGTCCAGGGCCCGCAGGCGCCGGTACACGGTGGAGGGGCTGAGTTCCAGCAGCGCCGCGGCCCGCGGCACGTTGCCGTCGCAGGCGTCCAGGGCGGCGCGGATCATCTCGCGCTCCACCCGCCACAGGGGGCGGATGCCGCCGGCTTCCGGGGCCGGGGCGGGAACCGGCGAGGCGGTTCCGTTGCGGGCCCCGTTCGCGCCACCGGTCGGGGCCTCCAGGCCGCTCAGGGGCGGCGGCAGCATGTCGGCGCCGACCGGCCCGCCCGCCGGGTTCAGCACCACCAGGCTGCGCACCACGTTCTGCAGCTGGCGCACGTTGCCGGGCCAGTCGAAGGCCGCCAGGCGCGCCGCGGCGGCGGTGTCGAAGCCGTCGAAGGCCTTGCCTTCCTCGGCCGCCATGTCGGCCAGGAACCGTTCGGCGATGGCCAGCACGTCGCCCTCGCGCTCGCGCAGGGGCGGCAGGGGCAGGGGGATCACGTGCAGGCGATAGTACAGGTCCTCGCGGAACCGGCCGGCCTGGACCTCGGCCCAGGGGTCCTTGTTGGTGGCGCACACGAAGCGCACGTCCACGGGGCGGGGGTCCGAGGTGCCCACCTTCTGGTAGCTGTTGGTCTGCACGAAGCGCAGCAGCTTCACCTGCAGGTCCAGGGGCAGTTCGCAGATCTCGTCCAGGAACAGGGTGCCACCGTCGGCCAGGGCGGCGGCGCCGTCGCGGTCGGTCGTGGCGCCGGTGAAGGCCCCCTTCACGTGGCCGAAGATCTCGCTTTCCATCAGGTCGCGGGGGATGGCACCGCAGTTCAGGGCGACGAACCGGCCGGCCCGCCCGCTGTGGTCGTGGATGGCCTGGGCGCAGACCTCCTTGCCGGTGCCCGATTCGCCGGTGATGAACACCGTGGCGCGGCTGGGCGCGGCGCTGTCGATGATGCGATACACCCGCTGCATGGCCAGGGACGACCCGATGAACCCGCCAAAGGCCTCGCGGTCCAGGTCGGCGCGCAGGGTGTCCACCGTGTCGGCCAGGCGCTGGCGTTCCAGGGCGTTGCGCAGGGTGTAGACCAGGCGCTCCTTCTTGAACGGCTTCAGCAGGAAATCGGCGGCCCCGGCCTGCATGGCTTCCACCGCCACGTTGACCGACCCGTGGGCGGTGATCACCACCACGGGGCAGGGCAGGCCCTGGGCGGCCACCCGGCGCAGGATGTCCAGCCCGTCCATGTCGGGCAGCTTCAGGTCCAGGACCAGGGCGTCGGGCGGTGCATCGCCCAGGGCCGCCAGGGCGGCGGCGCCGGTGTCCACCGTATCCAGGTCCAGGGCCTCGGCGGCCAGATAGGCGGCGTAGACCCGGGACAGGGACGGGTCGTCCTCCACCAGCAGGACCCTGGGCAGCAGGACCCGGGGCAGCGGGACCCGGGGGCGGCGCTCGGTCATGGGGCGAATCCTAAACCGTTATGCGCCCATCATAACGCGAAACGCGCGCCGTGACCCACCCCAATACCACCCATGGAAGATGGGCCCCGGGAGGATCAGCCGCCCGTGAACGTGGGCTTGCGCTTGTTCAGGAAGGCATCCATGCCCTCGCGGGCGTCGGCGGAACGCGACATGTGGGCGATGCCCCGGCTTTCCCGCTCCATCTGGCTTTCCAGTTCGGCCGTGGCGCCCTTCATGATCAGCCGCTTGGCGCCGCCGAAGGCCCGGGTGGGGCCCTGGGCCAGCTCGGTGGCCAGGGCCAGGGCGGCGGCGTCCAGCTCCTCGGCCGGCACCACCCGGCAGACGATGCCCCAGTCCCGGGCCTCCTCGGCCGACAGCACCCGGTTGGTCAGGGCCAGTTCCTTGGCCCGGTGCAGGCCGACCGAGCGGGACAGGTAGTAGGTGGAGCTGCCGTCCGGCGTCAGCCCCGCCTTGGTGTAGGCCAGCACGAACTTGGCGTTGTCGGCCGCCACCACCAGGTCGGCGCCCAGGGCCAGGCTGAACCCGGCCCCGGCGGCGGCGCCCTGCACGGCGGCCACCACCGGCGCGTCGGTCCAGGCGAAGCGCGACACGGCGGCGTGCAGCAGGGTCGTCACCTCCTTCAGGTAGCCCGACAGGGCCTCGCCCTGGGCGGCGAAGGTGGCCAGGTCGCCGCCGCCGCAGAACATCTTGCCGGCCCCGCCCAGCAGGATGGCCCGCACGGCCGGATCCTCGTCGGCGGCCAGGGCGGCGTGGTACAGGTCCTGGGCCAGGGCCAGGTCCAGGCCGTTGGCGACCTGGGGCCGGTTCAGGGTGATGCGGGCGACGCCGTCGGCCACCTCGTACAGCACGGTCCCGTTTTCCATGGGGGTCCTCCCTATCGGTTCGTTGGTTCCGGTATCGCCCAGGGCCGCGCGGCGGGCAAGGAAAAGGCACCTTCCGTTTTGGCAGGGGAGGGTCGTTGACAGGCCGTCCTCCAGGCCGTATGGTCCGCCACCTCTCGCGCCGCACCGTGCGGCGCGTCTGTTTTCGCGCCAAGGGACACGTGTCATGAAGGTCAAGAATTCGCTGAAGGCCTGGAAGCTGCGGGAAAAGGGCTGCAAGGTCGTGCGCCGTCGTGGCCGGGTCTTCGTGATCAACAAGCTGCAGCCGCGGTTCAAGGCCCGCCAGGGCTGATCCGCTTCCGGCTGTCGTTCGGAGTCCCCCCCAACCCGGGGGTTCGGGACTCGCGGACCGTCAAACCGCGCCTCTTTGGCGCGGTTTTGCTTTGGCAAATCCCCAACGACTCCCTAGATTCACCTTAAGAATCCAGGGGAGGTTCACGCCATGCACATGCCGGAGCCCGATGCCGGCATCATCCAGCGCCGCCGCCAGATCATCGACGCCCTGCGCGCCATCGTCCCCGGCGAGGGGGTGATCGCCGACGAGGACGAACTGCGGGCCTATGAATGCGACGGCCTGAGCGCCTATCGCACCCTGCCGCTGATCGTCGTTCTGCCCCAGTCCACCGAGCAGGTCTCGAAGGTCCTGAAGTACTGCCACGACGAGGGGGTGAAGATCGTCCCCCGGGGCGCCGGCACGTCGCTGTCCGGCGGGGCCCTGCCCCTGGCCGACGCCGTGACCCTGGGCCTGGGCAAGTTCAACCGCATCCTGGACATCGACTACGCCA
>JAGREA010000181.1 GCA_020446745.1 Rhodobacterales bacterium
GCTTGGCCGGTAGACCGGTCTTCCATGGATCGAACCGCCGGGCAGGTGGCGCCAACCCTTCGAGACGGCCCTGCGGGCCTCCTCAGGGTGAAGGCGGGATTTGGCAACACACACCACCCTCATGCTGAGGAGGGCTCGAAGAGCCCGTCTCGAAGCATTGGTGCCGAGGGCACGCCCTACAGCGTTAGGAACGCCCGCTCGGCCGCCCACCACAGGGCGACCAGCAGGATCAGGCCCGAGGCCGCCAGGGCCGAGGCATGGTGCCACGGCCGCCGGGCCCACCAGATCAGCGGTCCCAGGGCGGCCAGAAGGATGAGCAGCTGTCCGGCCTCCACCCCCATGTTGAAGGCCAGCAGGGTCAGGGCCGCCTGTCCGCCCCGCAGGTCCAGGTGGCTGAGGGCGGCATAGAACCCCAGGCCGTGGATCAGGCCGAAGGCGCCGGCCACCATCCACCGTCGGTCCAGGCCCTTGCCCAGGATGTTCTGCAGGGCCACCAGGGCGATGGACAGGGCGATGGCCACCTCCACCAGGGCCGGCGGCGGGTCGATGACGCCGAACCAGGCCAGGCCCAGGGTCAGGCTGTGGGCGATGGTGAAGGCGGTGATCACCCCGGCCACGGGCCAGAACCGGGTGGCGCCGATCAGCAGGGCCAGGATGAACAGGATGTGGTCGATGCCGATCAGGATGTGCTCGACCCCCAGCCCGAACACCCGGCCGAACCGGGCCAGGTGGGTTTCCGGGGCCGGCAGGTCCACGGACTGCCGCGTCATGGTGCGGTCGAACAGGATTTCCACCGGCCCCTGGGGCGTGTCCACCACGCCCATGGCCCGGTGGCGGGGGTCCAGGTCGAACAGCAGGCGGTAGTCCAGGTCCAGGGCCGTGACCGGCCCGGCGCAGGTGAACCGGGCGGTCAGGAGCAGGTTTTCCGGCAGGCCGTCGAAATCGGGCGTCACGCCGGCCGGGGCGCAGGGCGTGCCGTCGCCGGTCACGGCCAGGCGGCCGGCCAGGTAGGTATTGATCTGGTCCAGGCGCCGGGTGAAGAACGACAGGGGCACGGGCACCGACGGGTCGGTGGCCAGGCCCAGGGCGGCGGCCAGGTCGTGGGCCGAAACGGTCAGGGCCACCGTCACCGCGTCACCGTCGGGGGTGACGCGGGCGGTGGTCAGGCTGGTCAGGTGGGCCCGGGCCCCGCCCGCCGCCAGGATCAGCAGCAGGGCGAGGGCCGCGGTCAGGACCCGGACGCGGGTCACCGCGTCAGTTGCACAGGGCGAACACGCGCGACGGGCCGCCGGTGCCGCGCACGTGCTTGGGCGCGCCCACAACCAGGGTGCAGCCGTCGGGGTTGGCCATGGCCAACTGGCCCAGGTTGGCGGCGTTTTCCACGAACTTCACGCCCCGCTGCAGCAGCCGCACGTGGGCGTGCCAGGAATTGGTCCACTTGTCGTCGTCGCCGATGGCGCTGTCGCCGGAATCGATGCCGATGTTGTCGGCCGCGATGCCGCCGATGGTGATGCCCTTGGCGTCCATGATCTCGATCAGCTTGTCCACCCCGGCCTTGCTGATGCCCGGGTGGTTCCAGCCGTTGATGTAGGGGTCCTTGGCGAAGTCGGCGCCGTCGAAGAAGAACTTGGACCAGCCGGTGTTCAGCACCAGCCACACGCCGTTGTCCAGCTTGTCGGCCACGGCCTGGATGTCGTCCGGCCCCACCACGCTGGCCGAGGCGTTGGAGAAGTCGGTCACCGCCTTGTCGGGGCTCGGCTTGCCGCCGTTCTTGTCCAGTTCGGCCTGCACCCGCCCGCTGATGTCGATCATCACCACGCGGCCGGTCAGGTCGTCGCCGGTCAACTGGTGGGCCAGCTTGCGCTTGTCGCCGGTGGGATAGCCCGCTTCCTGGGACTTGGCGCTGTTGATGTAGTGGCCGGGGGTGTCCAGGTGGGTGCCGTGGTGTTCGGCCAGGACCATGACACCCAGGTCGAAGTGGCCGTCGCTGGTGGGGAACTTGGAAAGGGTCAGCACCGTCTGCTGGCCGAAGGTGGGGATCGGCCGGCTGTCCAGGTAGGGCTTGGCGGGATCCGGCTTCATGGGATCGCCGTCCATGGCCTGGAAGGTGGGGATGGGGTGGGTCAGGTCGATCACCGAACCCGCCTGGGCCGATGCCGTGGCGCCCAGCGCCAAACCGGCCAGGGCGGCCAGAAATGCCGTGGTCTTCATCAATGCCTCCCGTTGAATCGCGCGTGGTGGACGTTTTGCCCGTTGTGTTCCAGACGTCTTATCACAAGCGGGCCGGGCCGTCAGCAGCCCACGGCGACCCGACGGGAGGTGCCGCTGGGGGAGGATCAGTGGGCCGGCACGCCGTCCACCCGGCAGTCGCCGCGGGTGTAGACCTGCCGCACGTGGCAGTCCCGGTTCATGTCGATCACCAGGTTGCCCGGGCAGGACTTGAAGCTGACGAAGGCCTCGTAGCCGATGACGCGGTGGTTGGGCCGGGCGTCGTACTGGGTCACGTAGTCCACCAGGCGGATGTCGGCCGGGTCCACCTTCAGGTCGGCCAGCACGGCCTGGGCCTTGTCGCCGCAGGGTTCGAAGGTGCCCACGTTCAGGGGCATGCCGGCCCGGGCCGGGGACAGGGGGGCCGCCAGGGCCAGGGAAGCCGCCAGGGCCAGGACGGGTAGCAGGACGGGGGTTCGCATGGGATCGCTCCGTTGGGTTTGTTGGTGATTGGCCGGGAGTCTACACCCGGCGACCGGCGGCGTAGGTGATCCGTTTCACACATCCGCCGCGATGCGGGATCACAGCAGGGCGGCGTCGGGGTGGGGCGGCGCGGCCAGCAGCTCGGCCAGGTGGGCCAGGGAGCGTTCCAGGGCCGGCCGCGAGATGCCGCCCAGGGACAGGCGCACGAAGGGCGGCACCGGCCCCCGGTTGGCCTGGAACACGTCGGGCCCCACCAGCAGCACGTTGCGGTGCGCCGCCTCGCGCACCAGGTCGGCCGGGGTCCAGGTGTCGGGCAGGGCCAGCCACACGTGGTAGCAGCCGGGGGCCGAGCGCAGGACCGGGCCGTCGAAATGGTGCCGCGCCATGGCCACCCGGTCGTCGGCCTCGCGGCGGTTCCAGTCGATGAAGGAATCGATGGTGCCGTCCTCGATCCACCGGGCCGCCACCTCCAGCGACAGGGGCGAGGCCATCCAGGCCGTGGCCCGCACGCCGCGCGCCACCCGGTCGACCATGTCCGGCGGCGCCAGCACGAACCCGGCCCGCAGGCCCGGGGCCACGCACTTGGACAGGCTGAGGATGTAGCAGGTGATGTCCGGCGCCTCGGCGGCCATGGGGGTGGCCAGGTCGCCGCCGGTCAGGCCGAAGATGCCGTCCTCGATGATGGTCAGGCCGTGGCGCCGGGCCACGGCGACGATGTCGCGGCGCCGCTGCGGCCCCATGACGGCGGTGGTGGGGTTCTGGGCGTAGGGGATGGTGTACAGCACCCGGGCGTCGGAGGTCCGGCAGGCCTCGTCCAGGGCGTCGGGGCGCAGGCCCTCGGCGTCCATGGCCACGCCGCGCACCTTGCGATCCAGCTGCGCCGCCAGGGTGGTCATGCCGGGGAAGGTCAGGTTTTCCGTCAGCAGGGTGTCGCCGGCCCGGCCCATGCCGGTCAGGGTGGCCGCCAGGCCGTGCTGGGCCCCGTTGGTGACCAGCACGTTGGCCGTTTCGGCCCGGGGCACCTGGGTGGCGAACAGGCGCGCCCCGGCGGCCCGGTGGCGCGGGTGGCCGGTGTCGCTCTGATAGCGCATCAGGTCCACCAGGTCCGGCGCGGCGGCGATGTCGGACAGGGCCCGGGACAGCAGGTCGACCCCGAAAGCCCCCGCCGGCACGTTGGACCGCAGGTCCATGACCAGGTCGTCGGGCCCCGCCGTGGGCGGCGCGGCGGCCGGGGTGAAGGGGCGGAAGTCCTGTTCGGGCTCGGCGCCCTGGACGAAGGTGCCACGTCCCACCTCGCCACGGATCAGGCCGCGCCGCTCGGCTTCCGCATAGGCCCGGCTGACCGTGCCCACGGTGACTCCCAGGCGGTAGGCCAGGTCGCGGTGGGTGGGCAGGCGGGTGCCGGCCGCCAGGCGCCCGTCGGCCCGGTCGGCGGCCAGGGCCTCGGCGATGGCCAGATAGCGGGGGCCGCGGCGATCGGTCAGGTCGGGAATCCAAATTGTCATGGTGACAATAAATACTTTGACGGGACGACAATGTCAAGATTAGTTTCATTGTATCGATTTTCCCAAGGAGAAAGGCCATGGAACAGGCACATTGTATCGATACAAAGCAAACCCCCGCCGTCGGCATCCGGGGCCTGGCCCGCAAGGCCGCCCGCCTGACCGTGCGCATGGTCGTGGGCTGGATCGATGCCGTGGCCGAGGCCATGGAGCGGTCCCGCCAGCGTGAGCAGTTGGCCCACATGAACGAGCACATGCTGTCCGATCTGGGCCTGAGCCACGCCGACGTGGCCCGGGAATGCGCCAAGCGGCCCTGGCAGCCCTGACCGGCCGGAGCGGCCCGCCATGACATCCCCCGCCGGTTCCGCCCGGGTGCCCTGGGCCGCCGTCTATGGGGCGGCGGCCTTCGCCGTCGTCCTGTGGGGGGCCAACCCGGCGGTCACCAAGATCGCCGTGGGCGGCCTGCCCGGGGCCACCGTGGGCGTGGGGCGCATGCTGTTGGCCGGGCTGCTGGCCCTGCCGGTCATCCTGCTGTTCCGCCTGCGGCCGCCCCGCGCGGCCGGGGACTGGGGCCTGCTGCTGGCCGCCGCCCTGGGCGGCTTCGTGGGCTTCCCGCTGCTGTTTTCCCTGGGCATGGCCAAGACGGCCACGTCCCACGGGGCACTGATCAACGCCGCCATCCCCGTGTTCACGGGCCTGTTCGGCCTGGTGGCGGCGCGGCGCTGGCCCAGCGGCCGGTGGACGGCCGGCATGGCCCTGGCCGTGGCCGGCGAGGCGCTGCTGATCCTGGGCCGGGGCGACAGCGGCGGCGGCAGTGGTGGCGTGGGGGCCACCCTGGCCGGCGACCTGGTGTGCATGGCCTCGTCGGCCTGCGCCGGGCTGTCCTACGTGGCCGGCAGCCGGCTTTCGGCCCGCATCGGCGTGTGGCCCACCACCTTCTGGGCCATTGGCCTGGGCGGGGTGCTGATGGCACCGGCCCTGCTGTGGCCGGCCGTGACTCTGCCCGCCACCGTGCCCCCGTCGGCCTGGGCCGCCGTGGCCTACCTGGCCGTGGCCGGGTCCATCGTCGGCTACGTGGCCTGGTACTGGGCCCTGATGACCGGCGGCGTGGTGCGGGTGTCGCCCATGCAGTTCGCCATGCCGGTGGTCAGCCTGGCCCTGGCCGTGGCCCTGTTCGCCGATCGCCTGACCCTGATGCTGCTGGCCTCGGCGGCCCTGGTGCTGGCCGGAATCGCCATCGCCCGCAAGGGCTGAGTGTGGTAGGCAGTGTCCAAACGAAACGAAGGACGAAATCCATGACCAAGGCCAGCCTGGCGGATCTGGAGTCCGCCGCCGACATCGTCTACCGCCACATGGCGCCCACGCCGCAGATCGCCTGGCCCCTGCTGGCCGAGCGGGCGGGGTGCGAGGTGTGGGTGAAGCACGAGAACCACACCCCCATCGGCGCCTTCAAGGTACGCGGCGGGCTGGTCTACCTGGAAACCCTGCGGGCCACCCAGCCCTGCGTGCAGGGGGTGATTTCGGCCACGCGCGGCAACCACGGCCAGTCCATGGCCCTGGCGGCGGGCAAGGTGGGGCTGACGGCCACCATCGTGGTGCCCAAGGGCAACAACCCGGAAAAGAACAACGCCATGCGGGCCCTGGGCGCCAACCTGGTGGAACACGGCGACGACTTCCAGGAATCCTATGAATACGCCCTGGCCCGGGCCGGGGCCGAGGGCCTGCACCCGGTGCGCGCCTTTTCGGCCGACCTGGTGCGCGGCGTGGGTACCTACAGCCTGGAATTCCTGCGCGCCGTGCCGGACCTGGACGTGGTCTACGTGCCCATCGGCCAGGGCTCGGGCATCTGCGGCATGATCTCGGCCCGCGACGCCCTGGGCCTGAAGACCCACATCGTCGGCGTGGTGGCGGCCAACGCGGCCACCTATGCCCTGTCCTACGAGGCCGGCGAGCCGGTGCCCACCAACACCGCCGACACCCTGGCCGACGGCCTGGCCTGCCGCACGCCGGACCCGGCGGCGCTGGAGATCATCTCCATGGGCGTGGCCCGCATCGTCACGGTGACCGAGGACGAGATCCTGGCCGCCATGGGCCACTACCTGACCGATACCCACAACCTGGCCGAGGGCGCCGGCGCCGCGCCCCTGGCGGCCCTGTTGAAGGAGCGCGACCAGGTGGCCGGGAAGAAGGTGGGCCTGGTGCTGTCGGGCGGCAACGTGGACCAGGCCCTGCTGTCGCGGGTGCTGGCCTAAGGACCTTTGCCAGGGGGGACGGGATGGGGCATCCTGCCGGTCGCGCGACCGCTTGCAGGATGACACCATGAGCCTGGGTACCGACTTTCCCGTCCGCAACCCCGATTTCGAGAAGGCGGTGCGCGACAGCTTCGCCAAGCAGGGCATCATGGACCACATCGGCGCCACGATGACGGTGGTGGCGCCCGGCATCTGCGAAATCCGCCTGCCCTATTCCGACGACGTGAGCCAGCAGCACGGCTTCTTCCACGGCGGCGTGGTGGGCACCATCGCCGACAGCGCCGGGGGCTACGCCGGGTTCAGCCTGATGGAGGCCGGCGACGGCGTGCTGACCGTGGAATTCAAGCTGAACCTGACCGCCCCGGCCGACGGCGAACTGCTGATCGCCCGCGGCCGGGTGGTGCGCCCGGGCCGCAGCCTGACCGTTTCCACGGCCGAGGTGTCGGTGGTCAAGAACGGGCGCGAGACCGTATGCGCCATCATGCAGCAGACCCTGATGCGCATTGTCGGCCGGGCCGACGTTTCCGGTTGAGAATCGCACCGGGCCATGCGCCCCCCGATGAACCTTGGGGGGCCGCCCGCACGCCAGCCCTTTTCCCGGCCGGCCGATGCCATATATTCTATTCAGCACCCCACCGGCACCGGCCGGCGGAAACCGGAGACCCAGACCGTGACGAGACCCCAGGACCCCCTTGATCCCAAGCGTTCAGGCCCGCCGGCCCGGGCGGCGGACGACGACGGCCCCCAGGGGCCCGGCGGCGGCGATGGCGGGCCCGGCACCGGCGTGGTCACCAAGGTCCGGCCGAAGACCAAGAAGCCGGCCATGTACAAGGTCCTCATGCTGAACGACGACTACACGCCCATGGAATTCGTCGTCCATGTGCTGGAGCGCTATTTCAGCATGAACAACCAGCGCGCCACGGAAGTGATGCTGCACGTGCATCAGCGGGGCGTGGGGGTGTGCGGCGTCTACACCTACGAGGTGGCCGAAACCAAGGTCACCCAGGTGATGGACCTGGCCCGCCAGCACCAACACCCGCTGCAATGCACCATTGAAAAGGACGGGGACGACTGAATGCTGTCTCGGAACCTGGAACAGACCCTGCACCGCGCCCTGGCCATGGCCACGGAGCGCCGCCATGAATACGCCACCCTGGAGCACCTGCTGCTGGCCCTGACCGAGGACCAGGACGCGGTGGCCGTGCTGCGCGCCTGCGGCGTCGACATGGAGCAGTTGACCCGGGAGCTGACCGAGTTCGTCGACAAGGAACTGACGGGCCTGGTGGTCACCCTGATGAATGACCCCAAGCCCACCGCCGGCTTCCAGCGGGTGGTGCAGCGGGCCGTCATCCACGTGCAGTCCTCGGGCCGCGAGGAGGTGACGGGCGCCAACGTGCTGGTGGCCCTGTTCTCGGAACGGGAATCCCACGCCGTCTATTTCCTGCAGGCCCAGGACATGTCGCGGCTGGATGCCGTCAACTACATCTCCCACGGCATCGCCAAGGTGCCGGGCGAGTCCGAATCCCGCGTCGTGCGCGGCGCCGACGAGGACGACGGCGAGGAGCAGGTGGTGAAGAAGGGCCACGAGGCCCTGGACGCCTATTGCGTGGACCTGAACCAGAAGGCCGCCGACGGCCGCATCGACCCGCTGATCGGCCGCGAGGCGGAAATCGAGCGGACCATCCAGATCCTGTGCCGGCGCCAGAAGAACAACCCGCTGTACGTGGGCGACCCGGGCGTCGGCAAGACGGCCATCGCCGAGGGCCTGGCCCGGCGCATCGTCAACGCCGAGGTGCCCGACGTGCTGATGGACGCCACCATCTTCGCCCTGGACATGGGCGCCCTGCTGGCCGGCACCCGCTATCGCGGCGATTTCGAGGAACGCCTGAAGGCGGTGATCAACGAGCTGGAATCCACCCCCGGCGCGATCCTGTTCATCGACGAGATCCACACGGTGATCGGCGCCGGCGCCACCTCGGGCGGCTCCATGGATGCGTCGAACATCCTCAAGCCCTCGCTGGCGTCGGGCTCGCTGCGCTGCATGGGCTCGACCACCTACAAGGATTACCGCAACCACTTCGAAAAGGACCGGGCCCTGGTGCGCCGGTTCCAGAAGATCGATGTCTACGAGCCGTCCATCGATGACGCGGTGAAGATCCTGCGCGGCCTGAAGCCCTATTTCGAGGCCCACCACAAGGTGCGCTACACGGCCGAATCCCTGCGCTCGGCCGTCGAGCTGGCGGCCCGCTACATCCACGACCGCAAGCTGCCCGACAAGGCCATCGACGTGATCGACGAGGTGGGCGCCTCGCGCATGCTGCTGCCGGAAAGCAAGCGCAAGAAGACGGTGACCGTGAAGGACGTGGAAGGGGTGGTGGCCAAGATCGCCCGCATCCCGCCCAAGAGCGTCTCCACCAGCGACCGCAAGGCCCTGAAGACGCTGGAACGCGACCTGAAGACCGTGGTGTTCGGTCAGGATACGGCCATCTCGGCGCTGTCCAGCGCCATCAAGCTGGCCCGGGCCGGCCTGCGCGAGCCGGAAAAGCCCATCGGGTCGTACCTGTTCTCGGGCCCCACGGGTGTCGGCAAGACGGAAGTGGCGCGGCAGTTGGCCCACATCCTGGGCGTGGAACTGGTGCGCTTCGACATGTCGGAATACATGGAGCGCCATTCGGTGTCGCGGCTCATCGGCGCGCCCCCGGGCTACGTGGGCTTCGACCAGGGCGGCCTGCTGACCGACGCCATCGACCAGCAGCCCCACGCCGTGCTGCTGCTGGACGAGATCGAGAAGGCCCACCCGGACCTGTTCAACGTGCTGCTGCAGGTGATGGACCACGGCAAGCTGACGGACAACAACGGCAAGACCGTGGATTTCCGCAACGTGGTGCTGATCATGACCACCAACGCCGGGGCGTCCGACATGGCCAAGCCGGCCATCGGCTTCGAGCGCGAGACCCGCGTGGGCGAGGACACCGAGGCCATCGAGCGCATGTTCACGCCGGAATTCCGCAACCGGCTGGATTCGGTGATCCCGTTCTCGGCCCTGTCGCCGGACGTGGTGGCCCGGGTGGTGGACAAGTTCGTGCTGCAGTTGGAGGCCCAGCTGGCCGACCGCCAGGTGATCATTGAGCTGTCGGAACAGGCCCGCGACTGGCTGGCCAGGAAGGGCTACGACAAGCTGTTCGGCGCCCGGCCCCTGTCGCGGGTGATCCAGGAGCACATCAAGAAGCCCCTGGCCGAGGAACTGCTGTTCGGCAAGCTGTCGAAGGGCGGCACGGTGCTGGTGAAGATCGACGACGACGGCCTGGTGGTGTTCGAATACCCCGACACCCCCAAGCTGCCCGCCAACACCGACGAGGACAAGGAACCGGCGCTGGTGGAGTAGGGGGCGCCCCTACACCGCCGCCGCATAAGGCGGGGCGGGGTCGTATTCGATGCCCCGCTGCACCGCCCGGGCGAAGGCCGGGTCCCAGATCTGGCCGACCAGCCACAGCGTCATGTCCATGCCCGCCGACACGCCGGCCGAGGTCACCACCTGGCCGTCGCGCACGTAGCGCACGTCGTCCAGCACCGTCACATCCGTGCCCACCCGGCGCAGCAGGTCGATCTTGTCGTGGTAGGTGGTCACCCGCCTGCCCTTGGTCAGGCCCGCGGCATCCAGCAGGAAGGCGCCCGTGCACACGCTGCAGGTCCAGGTGGCCGTGGCCGCCGTGGCGGCGATCCAGGCGATGATGTCCCCGTCCTTCAGGGCCGTGGTGCGGGCGCCGATGCCGCCCGGCACGATCACCACGTCCAGGGGCGGGGCGTCGGTGAAGGCGTGGTCCACGGCCACGCCCAGGCCCTTGGCGCAGCGCACGGGGCCGCCGTCCTTCGAAATCATCACCACCCGCGCGTCGTCGGGCTTCAGGCCGGCGGCGAAGCCCAGAACCTCGTAGGGGCCGATGGCGTCCAGTTCCTCCATGCCGTCGAAGGCCAGAATGCCGAAGGTGATCATGACGTGCTCTCCTGTAAGGAAGGGGCCGGGGCGAAGCGCCGGCGATAGGTTTCGGGCGAGACCCCCAGGGTCCGGTGGAAGGTGCGGCGCATGCGTTCCTCGCCGCCGAAGCCGCAGCGCGCCGCCAGGGTCTTGACCGGCAGGCGCGTGTCCTCCAGCAGCCGCCGGGCCGCGTCCAGGCGGGCGTCGGCGACGAAGCGGGCCGGCGTGGTGCCGGTTTCGCGGGCAAAGGCGCGGGCGAAGGTGCGCGGGCTCATGCCGGCCCGGGCGGCCAGGCCGTCGACGGAAATCTCGGCCGCCAGGTTGTCCAGGATCCACGCCTGCACGGCCCGCAGGGCGTCGGTTTCCGCCGTCTGGGCCGCCAGGTGGGCGCTGAACTGGGCCTGGCCGCCGGGGCGCTTCAGGAACATGACCATCACCCGGGCCACGGCCAGGGCCAGGTCGCGGCCCAGGTCGTCCTCCACCAGGGCCAGGGCCAGGTCCATGCCCGCCGTCACTCCGGCCGAGGTGTAGATGTCGCCGTCGCGCACCCAGATGCGGTCGGGCTCGACGGTCACCCGGGGCCAGCGCCGGGCCATTGGGCCGCAGCGGCGCCAGTGGGTGGTGGCCCGGCGGCCGTCCAGCAACCCGGCGTCGGCCAGCAGCAGGGCGCCGGAACAGATGGACCCGAAGCGCCGCGACCGCGCCGCCAGGGCCCGCAGGCCGTCGCGCAGGTCGTCGTTGTCCAGCAGGCGGTCCACGCCGTCGCCGCCGCCCACCAGCACCGTGTCCCAGTCCCGTCGCGCCGCCTGGGCCAGGGACAGGTCGGCGGCCAGGGTCAGGCCGCACGACGACCGGGCCGGGCCGCCCGTGGGCGTCACCAGGGTGACGGCATAGGGGGCGGGGTCGCGCCGGTGCAGGCGCCGGCGCACGTCGGTGGCCGTGCCGAACACCCCGGCGGGGCCGGTGACGTCGACGATCTGCACGTCGTCGAAGGCCAGCAGGGCGATGGTGCGGGTCTGTGTCATGGGCCCAGCATGCCCGGCCGCGGCCGTGGCGGCAATGACAGTAAACCCACTTTTTCTGCCATCCGCGCGCGGGCTCTAGCCGCGGGCACCGCCATGGGCTAAGACGGACCAACCCCGTGCGCCTCAGGAGTCCGTCCCCATGGCTTTCGACCTGCTCGCCGGCATCCGCGCCGTCGACATGACCCAGTACCTGCCCGGGCCCTTCGCCGCCCAGATCCTGTCCGACATGGGGGCCGACGTGCTGAAGGTGGAGCCGCCCACCGGCGACCCCTTCCGCACCCTGGACCCCTTCGACGGCGACCACCGGCCCACCCCCTTCCACGGCGCCGTCAACGCCGGCAAGCGCATCGTGCGCCTGGACCTGAAGACCGATGAGGGGCGCGACGCCATGGCCCGCCTGTTGGCGGCGGCCGACGTGCTGGTGGAATCCTACCGCCCGGGGGTGATGGACCGCCTGGGCTTCGGCCGCCAGGCGTTGGAGGACCTGAACCCGGGGCTGGTGCACTGCGCGCTCTCCGGCTTCGGCCAGACGGGCCCCCACCGCCTGCTGGCCGGCCACGACCTGAACTACGTGGCCTTCACCGGCGCCCTGTCGGCCTCGGGCCATGTGGCGGGGCCGGGCATCTACTGGCCGCCGGTGGCCGACATGGCGGGGGCCATGCAGGCGGGTCTGACCATCGCCGGGGCCCTGGTGCGCCGGAGCCGCACGGGGAAGGGGGCGTTCCTGGACGTCAGCCTGGCGGAAACGGTGCTGGGCTGGCAGGGCATGGGCCTCACCCAGGCCCTCAACGGCCGTGGCGCCCCGGACCGCGCCCGGGCCACCCTGACCGGCGGCGCGGCCTATTACCAATTGTACGAAACGGCCGACGGGCGGTGGGTCTCCCTCAGCCCCATCGAGCCCAAGTTCTGGGCCAACTTCTGCGACGCCGTGGGCCATCCCGAATGGACCGACCGCCAGCACGAACCGCTGCCGCAGACGGACCTGACGGCCCAGGTGGCGGCCCTGTTCAAGTCCCGCGACCGGGCCCACTGGGACGGCCTGCTCATGGGCATCGACTGCTGCTACTACCCGGTGCGGGCGTACGCCGAAGTGCCCACGGACCCCCACGTGGCGGCCCGGGGCCTGGTGGCCGACGCCGGCGACCACACGGAAGCCCGCTTCCCCCTGCACCTGGACGACGCCCCCCCGCCGTCCCGCGCGCCGGTGGTGGAAGTCAGTCTGGCGGACGCCTTGGCGGCCTGGGCCTGATCCTCGGTCACGCCAGGTCGGTGAACACCCGCGCCGCCTTGCGCCCACGCACGGGGATCTCGCCAATGGGGCTCAGGCCCGGGTCGGTGGCGCAGGCGGCCACCGTTTCCTCGGCCACCAGCAGGGTGGTGCCCGTTTCCTTGTTCATCTGTTCCAGGCGCGCCGCCAGGTTCACGGCATCGCCGTGCACCGTATAGGACAGGCGCCGGCCCGAACCCACCGAGCCCGCCACCACGTCGCCCGTGGCGATGCCCACGCGGATGCGGATGGTCTGCCCGGCGAAGGTGCCCTGGCGGGTCAGGGCGACCATGCGCCGGGCGGCGCGGATGGCGGCGGCGGCGTGGTCGGGATCGGCCAGCGGCAGGTTGAAGGTGACCAGCACGGCATCGCCCTGGAACTGGTTGATCACGCCGCCCTCGGCCACCACGGCCTCGCCCACGGCGGTGAAATAGGCGTTCAGCATGGCCACCACCTGATCCGGGTCGGTGCGTTCCACCAGGCCGGTGAAGCCCTCGATATCGGCGAACAGCATGGTGGCCAGGCGGCGCTGGGGGGCCAGGGCGCCGCGGTCGTTGATGATGGCCTGGGCCACGGCCTCGGGCACGTACTTGCCCAGGGCCTCGCGCACCATGTGGCGGTCGCGCACGGCCTGCACCTGGCGGTTCACCAGGCGCCGCGACCGGTGCACCACGACCGACAGCAGGGCGGCGCAGATCAGCAGCACCACCACCTCCTGCACCCGCACGCCCAGGTCCACGAAGTGGGGGTTGGACATGATCGACCAGGGCTGGTCCTCGTTGAGGTCCAGGCCCGGCGTGGCCGAGGTCACGGTGTCGGGCAGGCTCAGGATCCACATCAGCCCGGCGGTCCAGCACAGGGCGCCGGACAGACCACCCCACAGCAACAGGAGCGGCCGGTAGGAAAAGCCCATGCCGGCCAGCAGCACGAACAGGTAGACCGCGTTGCCGAACCGGTAGGTCAACTGTGGCGGGTCGCCTTCGGGGCCCATGGGGTTGGGGTACACCAGGGTGAAGGTCAGCAGGGCGAAATCGGCGAACACCAGGGCGTACAGGTGCCAGGACCGGAACCAGGGTCGCCGCCCGGCCCAGCCCATGAGCAGCCCCAGGGCCAGGAAGCCGGCCAGCAGGGCGTGGTAGTACAGGAAGCGTGGTGGCGGTGCCAGGAACGTCACCAGCACGGCGATGACCACCAGGGCGATGGTACGGCCCCGCACGGCCAGGCGCAGGCCGTCGCGCTCCTCCACCGCCATCACCCGGCGCAGGGTCTTGTCGGGGGCCGCTTCCGGCGGCGGCGGGGCCGGGTGCTGCGGGGCCATCTAGGTCAGCATCCCCATCAGCGCCGTGGCGATGCCCAGGAACGAGAAGAACCCGGCCACGTCCGTGACC
>JAGREA010000182.1 GCA_020446745.1 Rhodobacterales bacterium
TGGCCGGCATCGCCGAGACGGTGGGCCGGCATCCGCTGCGGGTCCTGGCCGAGGCGGTGGCCGATTGCGCCCCCGCGTTCGGCGGCCAGGACGTCTTCGAGGGCTGGCTGGGCCACGTGGCCGAGGTGGCCGGCGTGTCGCCCAAGGCCGTGGCGGGCCTGGCCAAGGCCACGCGGCGCCTGCTGCCCGACATGGCGCCGGCCCACTTCAACGCCTGGCTGGTGGGCGGCCTGCGGGCGGCGGCCGGCGATGGCGCCCAGCTGCGGCGCTACCTGGCGCTGGACCTGCCCCTCAGCCGGCGCCTGCTGCACGCGGAGTCCGACGCACCCACCCTGGGCGACGTGTCGCGCACCATGGGCCTGTTCACCCGCGCCCTGTGGGGGCGGACCCTGCGCATCGAGACGCGGACCGACGACAAGGCCCGGCGCGCCACCTTCGACGGCCCCCGGGTGCGCGTGCCCGAACGCTTCAAGGGCTTCGGCGCGGTGCAGACGCGGCGCCTGTTCCACGCCACGGCGGCCCACGTGGCCGCGCACCTGGAATTTTCCGGCGACCGGTTCCCCGTGGGCGGCCTGAAGCCCCTGCAACTGGCCCTGGTCGGCCTGGTGGAGGATGCCCGGGTGGAAACCCTGGCCCTGCGCCGCTATCCGGGCCTGGTGCGCCTGTGGCGGCCGTTCCACGTGGCCCGGCCCGGCGGCGCCCTGGTGGCCGAGGCCCTGATGGCGCGCCTGGCCCGGGCCCTGATCGACCCCGACTACGCCGACGACAACCCCTGGGTCGTCAAGGGCCGGGCCCTGTTCGCCCAGGCCGCCGGGCGGCTGGAGGACCCGGCGGTGAGCCGCCACATCGGCAACCTGCTGGGCAACGACCTGGGCCAGATGCGCGTGCAGTTCAACGCCAAGGCCTTCGTCATCGAACCGGCCTACCGGGACGACAACCTGGGCCTGTGGCAGTTCGACGCCGAGGCTCCGCCGGACCCGGCCATGGCCGAGGCCGTGGCCCAGGGCGCGCGCATCGAGCACGAGGAATCGGACGCCCCGCCCGAGGACGACGAGGCGGTGCTGAAGGAGCCGTCGCCCGACACCGGCGGCGCCGACCCGCCCGAGCCCGAAGCCGTTGCCGTCGAGGTGGCGGTCCCCGTGGCGCGCTATCCGGAATGGGACTTCCTGATCGCCCGCGAGCGCCCGGACTGGGCCACCGTGGTCGCCACCGAGGTCGGCCCCGGCAGCGCCGACGAGATCCGCGCCATCCTGGAACGCCACGACCGCACCGTGCAGCGGGTGCGCGGCATCGTCCGGCGCTCGGCCGTGGGGCGCACGGTGCGCCTGCGCCGCCAGCCCGAAGGCGAGCAGCTGGACCTGGATGCCTGCATCGAGGCCGCCGTGGACCGGCGCTTCCGGCGCACGCCCGACGTGCGGGTCTACCGCAGCGAAAGGCGCCTGAACCGCGACATGTCGGTGCTGCTGCTGCTGGACGTGTCGAAGTCCACCGGCGATCCGGTGGGGGCGGGGGAAACGGTGCTGGACCTGGTGCGCGCCGCGGCCTCGCTGCTGGCCACGGCCCTGGCCGACATGCACGACCCCTTCGCCATCCACGCCTTCTGCTCCAACGGCCGGAACGACGTCCACGACCAGCGGGTCAAGGGGTTCGCCGAGCCGTTCGACGACCACGCCATGGCCCGCCTGGCCGGGCTGCGCAGCGACCTGTCGACCCGCCTGGGCGCCGCCCTGCGCCACGCCGGCCGGCGGCTGGCCGCCCGGCCCACCCACCGGCGCCTGCTGCTGGTCATCACCGACGGCGAGCCGGCCGACGTGGACGTGCCCGACCGGCGCTACCTGGTGGAGGACGCGCGCCGCGCCGTCCACGACCTGGCGCGGGCCGGCATCGACGTCTACTGCGTGGGCCTGGACCCGGGCGGCCACGCCTACATGGCCCGGGTGTTCGGGCCCAGCAGGATATTGATCCTTGAAAACGTGAGGAAACTGCCGGAAAAATTGGCCAGGCTTTATCTACGGTTGCGCGCATGATAGACGACCTTCCGCGGCACCCGGCCCCGGGCGCGCGGACGAGCATGTTCCATTCCGAACTGGTTGCGCCTGGCTGTGTCTTGTATGACGTACCCCGTTTTTTGACCGACCGATGCATGGATCGCGCGCGATGAGTTTCGACAAGGACGAAAAGGCCCCCTGGAAGATCGGCGTTCTGTTTTCGCAGACCGGCGTCACGGCCGTGGCCGAACGGCCGCAATTGAACGCCACGCTGCTGGCCATCGACCAGATCAACGGGGCGGGCGGGGTGGCCGGCCGGCCCCTGGAACCGGTGGTCTACGACCCGGCATCGGACCCCAAGTCGTTCCGCTACCATGCCGAGCGCCTGCTGGGCGAGGACGGGGTGACCATCATCGCCGGCTGCTACATGTCCAGCACCCGCAAGGCCGTGGTGCCGGTGGCCGAGCAGTACCGGGGGCTGCTGCTGTATCCCACCCTGTACGAGGGGTTCGAGTATTCCGACCACTGCCTGTACACGGGGGCGGCGCCCAACCAGAACATCGTGCAGCTGGCCACCTACCTGCTGGAGCATTTCGGCGACCGCGTGTACCTGGTGGGGTCGAACTACGTTTATCCCTATGAAACCAACCGCATCATGTCGGACCTGTTCCACAGCGCCCACGGCGACGTGGTGGACGAACGCTACGTGCCGCTGAACGTGACCGCCGAGGCCTGCGCGCAGATCGCCCAGGACATCAAGCGCAAGCAGCCGGACGTGGTGTTTTCCACCATCGTCGGGTCGGCCACGTCGACGCTCTACCGGGCCTACCACGCGGCCGGGCTGGACCCCCGCAAGATCCCCATCGCCAGCCTGACCACCACCGAATCCGAGGTCCAGGAGATCGGCGCCGAGGCGGCCGAGGGCCACATCACCGCGGCGCCCTATTTCCAGACCGTGGATTCGCCGGAAAACCGGGCCTTCCTGGCCGCCTACAACGCCCGCTTCGGCGACGACGTGGCGGCCACCAGCGGCGCCGAGGCGGCCTATTTCCAGATGTACCTGATCGCCGAGGCCCTGGAGCGGGCCGGCACCGACCGCATCGAGGACGTGCTGGCCAACGTGTACAAGGCCGAATTCGCCGCCCCCCAGGGCACCGTGCGGGTGGACCCGGAAAACAACCACACCTACCTGTGGCCGCGGGTGGGGCGGGTGAATGCCCAGGGCCAGTTCGAACTGGTGTGGGAAAGCGGCGCCTGGGTGAAGCCCGATCCCTACCTGGTCGCCACGGCGGTGGGGGAATGGGGCGCCCACGTGGCCAAGGCCTAGGCACCACGGTTCGGGAAGCAGCCACGTGAGCATCCAGCTGATCAAGGGACTGCGGGGCGTTTCCGTCACCGTTTTCCATCCGCCCGACAACGAGGGCAAGAACCTGGTGCAGCACCTGAAGCGAATCGGCTGCCAGGTCAACGCCATCTGGCCGCCGCCCAAGCGGTTCGACAACCGCAGCGCCATCGTGTTGGTGGCCATGGAGCAGGAACGCCGGGCCGAGGTGATGGCCCTGGTCGGCCGCCTGGCCAAGGATGGCCAGGCGACGCTGCTGGCCGTGGTGGACTACGAAAACCCGGCGACCCTGCAGATGGTCATCGAAAGCGGCGCCTATGCGGTGATCGAAAAGCCGGTTCGACCGTTTGGCCTGTTGACCAACCTGGTCATCGCGCAAAGCCTTCGCCAGCAGCGCGAAGCGGTTGAGCGCAAGGTGGAAAAGCTGGAACGCAAGATCGCCGGGCAGCGCAAGATCGCCCAGGCCAAGTCGATCCTGATGAAGATCCAGGGGCTGACCGAGGACGAGGCCTTCGCCAACATACGATCGCAGGCCATGGCCAAGCGGACCTCCATGGAGGAGATCGCGCTGTCCATCATCAACGCAAATGATCTCTTGACCTATTCCCGAAAGAGTGATTGAAAATTAGGGAATGGTTATTCGCCCGCGGCAATGAGGCCCGGGCGGAGACGGCAACGAAGCCTTGGGTGCCCAGACCGGCGCCCAGGGTTTTTTTTTGTCCCGCGCGCGACGAAGCCCACGGGACGTCAGCAATGAAGCTCACGGCGGATTCCGTCCGCGTGGGCTTTTTTTGTGTCAATCGCACGCCCGCCTCCGCTCGTGGATCGAGGGGGCGGAAGTCGGGCAGGACCAGGCCTCGGCCAATCACAACTTCGACGCCGAACGGGAGGTCGGCCGAGGAGGAATGGAAAATCCCTAGGAGAGAGAGACCATGAGCATTTCACGACGCAAGTTTCTCCGGACTTCGGCCGTCGCCGCGGGGGCGGTGGGCATGCCGTACTTCTTCTCCCGCCCGGCCCTGGCGAAGGACGTGGTCGAGGTGGGCGTGCTGTTCTCCCAGACCGGCGGCCTGTCGATCATCGAAAAGTCCCTGGCCGACGCCACCCTGCTGGCCATTTCCGAAATCAACGCCGCCGGCGGCGTGCTGGGCAAGCAGATCAAGCCGATCGTCGAGGACGGCGCTTCCGACCCCAAGACCTACAACGAAAAGGCCAGCAAGCTGGTGATCCGCGACCGCGTGCCGACGGTGTTCGGCTCCTACACCTCGGCCAGCCGCAAGGCGGTGCTGCCGGTGTTCGAAAAGCGCCGCAACCTGTACTTCTACCCCACCTACTACGAAGGCTTCGAGTGCTCGAAGAACGTCGTCTACACCGGCGCCGTGCCCAACCAGCAGCTGTCCAACTTCATCCCCTGGATCATCAAGAACCTGGGCAAGAAGAAGTTCTTCATCGTCGGCTCCAACTACATCTACCCGCGCGAGATGGCCAAGGTCTGCAAGATCCTGATCGAGCAGAACGGCGCCGAATGGATCGCCGACGAGTACCTGGAACTGGGCCACTCGGAATGGGGCTCGATGGTCAAGAAGATCAAGGACAGCGGCTGCGACGCCGTGCTGTCCAACGTGGTGGGTGACTCGGTCGTCGCCTTCTACCGCGAATTCAAGAACCAGGGCCTGACCCACGACAAGCTGCCCATCTGCGCCACCGTGACCTCGGAAATCGAGATCGCCGCCATGGGCGCCGAATTCGCCGTCGGCAGCTACACCTCGTTCCCCTACTTCCAGGCCATCGACACCGATGCCAACAAGGCCTTCATCGAACGCTACCGCAAGTTCGTGAACGACCCCAAGGCGGTGACCCACCACGCCCTGGAATCGTCCTACTTCCAGGTGTTCCTGTGGGCCCAGGCGGTCAACAAGGCCGGCGAGGCGACCCCGGCGGCCATCCGCGAGGCGGTGAAGGGCCAGGAATTCGACGCCCCCAACGGCCACGTGAAGATCGATCCGGAAAACCTGCACACCTACCTGACGCCCCGCATCGCCCAGTGGGACGCCAACGGCCAGGGCGTGATCATCGACGAGTACAAGGAACCGATCCGTCCGCTGCCCTACGTGGCCTACGGCGAAACCGGCGACAACCTGTTCTGCACCGCCAAGGGGCTGGACAGCGCCAAGCTGAAGTAGTCGCCGCAACCAGAACCCCGGCGCCGCGCCGCCGGCGCCGGGGATCGCCACTCCAGAAGGGCAA
>JAGREA010000183.1 GCA_020446745.1 Rhodobacterales bacterium
AATTGATGAAGAACGGGAAGTCGGGCTCCGGCACCGATTTTCGCCATCGCCGGAACCGCTCCCAACGGGGCAGGCTGTCGCGCCACCGCCGCCAGCGATACCAATTGGTCATCTGATCGGCGTCGAAAGTGTCGTCGATGTAAAGCGGCGTATGGGCCCGATACCGCATGCCGCGGAGGGTCTCCGCCAGGTGCCCGTAGCTTGGGTAAACGTCCTTCCACAGGCGCTCCAGCTCGGGCACGTAGCACCCCGTGCCCTCGCGGAAGCTCATGGGGACATCGTTGACCTCGCCGCTGAACACCACCCGCCAGGTGTGGGTTCCGCAGTCCAGCAGGAAATTGGTGGCGGAGCGGCGTTCGAAGCCCATGGACGAGAGCGTGTCCGCCAGCGCCACCTCCATCACCGCCGCCGCCGTGTGCGAGCGACTGCCCACGCGCATGATTTTCTCCCTCGACTTATGAGGGGAAGTCTATCAAATATGCAACCCAGGCGGAAGTGCCTCGCCCGGGCCCGTACCCCTTTCCGTATCCACGAGGATCAAACCTGCCACGGCACCATCTTCCATGACGGCTGAACCTTATCCGGTCCCTACCCCCCTGTTTCCCTTCCTGGACCAGCCGTCGCGAGACGGGTGCCTGGTGACCTATTGGGGCTGTGAGGTGTCCACGCCAAAACTGTCTGTCCATGAGCTGTCCGATTTGATCGGGTACGACGACACCGGCGTGCAGTTCATCGGTGGCTTCGGCCGGTTACGCAAGTTGTCCTGTCGGAAGTACATGGGGCGGGACCACGAGGCGCATTTTGATGTTCTCTTGGGTCAACTGCCCGCCATCGACCACATGCGCGCGCTGAAAGCCCAATACGGCCTGAGGCTCGAATTCTACCGGTTCTGGCTGCATGCGGAGGGCATGCCGCCGCCCCGGCCGTCCGAAAGGATCCTGTCGACCATTCGGGATTTCGGCGGTGAATTCGAAGACGTTCCCGCCGTCCATCGCGGCGACCATCGGATGACCCAATCGGGCATCTCCTTCATCGTCCGAGGCAGAACGATGGATTTCGCCGCCATCGGAGACGCGATCGGAGAACCAACCAGAATTCTCCGTCCGACCGACCGCGTGCGCCGGAGCAAACGAAGGAACCGGCAAGAAAACCAGCCTCATAACGTCGTTTCGAACCTGACGACGAACCGCGCCGTCTGGATGATCGAGTCCCATGAACTCACCCCATCGGAAGATTGGGATACGGTCCTGGAGACCTTGTTCCGGCACCTGAAACCGCCGCCCGAGGACTGGGGGTCCTACCTGAGGGCGCACGACCTGAAGGCAACTTTCTCCGTGCTATGGCAGGGCAAGGAAGGGGCGACGGAACCCCTGCTGACGGCGGAACAGTTCGCGCGCGTGCGGGCCTATCATGCGGAATGGGACATGGACCCCGTTTATCACGACGGGCATTTCCTGGGCTGGTACTGACGCCGCCCCTACCCCACCGCCCCTAACCCACCGCCACGGCCACGATCATCGACAGTTCGCACAGGGGCCGGCCGCTTTCCGCCGCCCAGGCGTTGAAGGCGGCCTGGGCCTGGCGCTTGCCGGCCTTGCCCTTGCCGGCCTTGGCGATACCGGCGAAGGTCTCCAGCCCGCGCTCCACGTCGGGGGTCAGGATGAAGGTGTCCTTGCCCACCATGCGCAGGAACCGGGCCCCCGAGGCGCCGCCCAATTGGGTGAACCGCGTCGCCAGGGCGTCCCACAGCCCCACGATGTCGTCGCCCGGCCAGTCGGCCAGCCAGGCGCCCATGGACCCGGCCTCTTCCGCCACCGCCAGCAGGGCGGCGGCGTTCTTGGGCACCGCGCGCAGCTTGCCGCCGTGGCGGATCAGCCGGGTGTCGCCCATCAGGGCTTCCAGGTCCTCGTCGGTCATGAAGGCCACGCGGCCCGGGTCGAAGCCGTGGAACACCTCCTCGAAGGCCGGCCACTTGGCGGCCACCAGGCTGTGCTTCAGGCCGGCCTGGAAGATGCGCAGGCTCATGGCCGACAGGTAGCGGTCGTCGGGCTGGGCCCGCAGGTCGTCGGCCGTGGCCGGCTTCGGCAGGCGGGCCGCCAGGGCCGGGGCGCCGCCGGCCCGTTCGGTGGCGGCGGCCAGCAGGGCTTTCACGTCGGTCATGGCGATCCCTCCTCCCCCGCCGGGCGGCGCCAGGGGCGGGCTAACCCGCCAGCAGGGCAACCAGCTGGGCGCGGCTGTTGACGTCGAAATGGCGGTACAGGCGCTGCACGTGCCGGTTGACCGTGTGGGGGCTGAGGCCCAGGTCCTTGGCGATGCGCTTTTCCGACTTGCCGGCCAGCAGGCCTTCCAGCACCTGCAGGATGCGCGGCGGCAGGGCGCTGGTGTCCAACCGGCTTTTCGGCCACACGAGCTTGCCGCCCAGGCGCTGGGCGATTTCGTGGTGCAGCAGGTGCACCAGGTACTTGGCCCCCGGCGCGAAGGCCCCGTCGCCCGCATCGCGGTGGAACACCAGCGTCTGCAGGGTGTCGTCGGCGCCGCCACCCACGCGCAGGGACGAGGTGATCCGGTCGTCCAGTCCGCAGGGGCGGATGAAATCGTTGTAATGACGCGATTTTTCCCATTCCCGCCGGTTCACCACGCCGGTCAGGCTGCGCGTGCGCAGGCGCACCGCATGGTCCCTGAAATAGCCGGTGTGGAACGGGTCGTCGCGCTGCGCCTGTTCCTGCTGGTACAGGCCCCACAGGGCCAGGTGGTCGGCGTCCATGAACCCCCAGGCCATGGCCTCCTTCACATCCTCGTCTTCCCGCAGGGCATGGTGGACGTGCATGTAAAGGCCGACCCGCGCGCCGATGATGGCGCTGGCCCCTTCCAGCAGGCGGTTGCGCCAGGCCACGGAATCCGAGCCCAGGTCGGCGCACTCCTCCAGCAGGTTGTAGAGCGCGCGCATGTCGCGCAGGCGGGGCCGCCCGGAGTCAGACATGGTGCGCGCTCGTGGGGGTGGGGGTGGGAGTGGGGTGGTGGAGCATTGGTGCTTTTACGGCAATAGGCTTGAGCGCGCTTGTTATGGTTAATGGTTCTTACCTGCGATGCGCTGTGTTCTGTCCGGATTGCACCGTCTAACACACGATGCAAGCACCGCGTCCGCAACCATGTTAAGCGCAAAGCTTGTAGGGAGTCACCATGCGTATCTTGTTTTCAATCGCAACGGCGACGCTGTTGCTGGGCGTGGCCTCGGCCAACGCGACGCCCGTTACCGTTGGCCAGGACGAACTGGTCGAAACCGAGGGAGCGGTCCGCCTGCGCACGATCATCTCCCTGCCCGACGTCATCGACGACACCGGCTTCATCGGCACCAGCGACGGCGGCGTGGGCGAAACGGAATCCTCGCTCAACGGCCTGGTCGGCGATGGCCCCGGCGGCACGACCGGCAGCGGGGAGAACGCCACCTATTCGGCCTACGCCAAGCTGGTCGGCGCCGACAGCCTGCCGCAGTTGGGGGTCGGGGTGGACGCCTCTTCGGGCCCCGGCACCAATTTCGAAGCCTATGCCGTGGCGCATGCCCTGCAGAGCTATACCTATACCGGCACGGAATCCATGGAGTTCGTGCTGCGGTTCAACCTGGACGGCCTGATCGGCGGCGACTACCTGGATTACCTGACCGCCAGCATCCTGATCGGCAACGAGAACTACGATCCCGATGATCCCTTCGGCGAGCTGGGCCCGGCCACGGTGATCGACAACGCCGAGCTGTTCAACTCCGGTGACAACACCGAGAACAACGTGCTCGTGAACCTGACCGACTTCGTCACCTTCGTCATGGATCCGGGCGACACCGTCTGGCTGGAGGTCACCATGACGGCCATCGGCCAGGACGACATCTTCGAAGGCGGGGTCAGCGTGATCGACGCCATGCACACCCTGTCCGGGTCGTTCACGTCGGGCGATACGTCGCTGCTGCTGGCGGGGCTGCAGGCCCCGGTGACCGCCGCGCCGGAACCCGGCACCTTCGGCCTGTTCGGGTTCGGCCTGGCCGGCCTGATGGCGGCCCGCCGGCGCCGCAAGGCGTCGGCCGAAGCGGCCTAGGGATTTCCCGGCACACACGATCAAGGGGCGGGCGCGCGGACTTCCGGCGCCCGCCCTTTTTGTTCGCGCGCCCAGGAGCGCCCACGCGCCCCCTTTATCCCGCCGGCCGGTTGTCGTAGCCTCCCCCCAACCGACACCACCGCCGGAGTCCACCGTGCGCGCCCTGCCGATCCTGCTAACCGTCCTGGCCCTGGTCCCGGGCCCCGCCCTTGCCCAGAGCGGCACCAGCCAGCCGACGCCGGACGACGCGGGCATCCTGACCTTGCAGTTCCAGAACGACCTGTTCGGCGGGTCGGACCAGCACTTCACCCACGGCACCCGCTTCGCCTGGCTGTCGCCGGAAAGCCGGCCCTGGATCGAGAACCTGGCCGCCCTGATGCCGATCTATGACCCCGGCGTGAAGCGCCGCGCCAGCTATTCCCTGGGCCAGAACATCTATACGCCGTCGGACATCACCCGCAACCCGCCGGACCCCACGGACCGGCCCTATGCCGGCTGGCTGTACGTGGGCGTGGGCCTGGTGGCCGAAAAGGACAACCGGCTGGACAACGTCGAACTCGACCTGGGCGTGGTGGGCCCGGCGGCCTTCGCCGACACGGTGCAGACCCGCTGGCACCGGGCCTTCGACCTGACCCATCCCGAAGGCTGGGACCACCAGCTGAAGAACGAGCCGGGCGTCATCCTGTTCTACGAACGCAAGTGGCGCATGGCCAAGCCCCTGCCCCTCACCTGGCCCGTGCCCCTGCCCAACCTGGCCGTGGACGCCACGCCCCACGCCGGCCTGGCCCTGGGCAACGTGTTCACCTACGGTGCCGGCGGCGTGATGCTGCGCCTGGGCCAGGACCTGCCCAGCGACTACGGCCCGCCGCGCATCCGCCCCAGCCTGCCGGGCGGCGACTTCTTCCGCCCCACGGTCAACGACGGGCCCCTCAGCGGCCTGGGGGTGAAGGGCTTCGGCTGGTACGTATTCGGCGGCGCCGAACTGCGCGCCGTGGGCCGCAACATCTTCCTGGACGGCAACACCTTCGCCGACAGCCGCAGCGTGTCGAAGAAGTTCATGGTGGCCGACTTCCAGGTGGGCCTGGCCGTCACCCTGGACCGCTACCGCCTGGCCTATACCCACATCTTCCGCACCCCGGAATTCGAAGGCCAGGGCAAGCCCGATCAGTTCGGCGCCCTCAGCCTGTCCGTGCGCTTCTGACCCCCGCGGCGGCCCGGCGACTTTCCTTCGAACGACCGATTGAAACAAACGTTTGAATTAACCGGGGCAACCGGGTATGTTGGCGCCGCCCTGCCGGAGCCCGCCTTCCTGGAATACGCCATGCCACTGCCCGCCCCCGACTCAAGAACGCCCGACCCGAAAACGCCCGACTCAAGAACGCCCGGCCCGAAAACGCCCGACCCGAAAACGCCCGACCCGAAAACACCCGACCCCGGCGCCCCGGGCGCCGACACCCGGCGCCGCCTGATCGAGGCCGGGCGACGGCTGTTCGCGGCGGACGGGTTCAGGGGCGTGTCGGCGCGGCGCCTGACGGCGGCGGCCGAGGTCAACCTGGCCGCAGTGGGCTACCACTTCGGCGGCATGCGCGAGCTGTACCTGGCGGTGGTGGAGGACGTGGTGCTGGCCACCGATGTCCACATCGGGCCCCTGGTGGCCCGCCTGTCCGCCACCCTGGAGGGGGCGCCCGGGCGGGCCGCACTGGGGGCCGCCGCCACCGACCTGGTGGCCACCCTGATCGGCATGCTGCTGAACGACGAGTCCCGCATGCGCGACCGGGCGGCCCTGGTGCTGCGGGAGCTGGCCCAGCCCACGGAAGCCTTCGACACCCTGTACCGCCACCGCTTCGCCCCCCTGCACGGCGCCGTGACGCGCCTGGTGGCCGCCGCCACCGGCCGCGACCCGGCCGACCCCGCCTGCATCATCCGGGCCCACGCCGTGCTGGCCAACATGATGATGTTCGGCCTGGCCCGCCGGGTGCTGCTGCGTCGCCTGGAACGCGACGCCTACGGCCCCGACCTGACCGCCACCATCGTCCGCGAGGTGACCGAATCGGTCCTCGCCTCGCTGGACCTGCCCCGTCCCGCCCCCGGAGTTCCCCCCCATGCCCCGTGACGACCACCCCGAACCCGGCCGCTTCCGCAAGGCCTGGCTGATCCTGCCGCCCCTGGTGGTGGCCGTGGGCCTGTTCGCCTGGGCCAAGGCCAACAAGGCGGCGCCGGAGCAGCGCCCGCCCGAGGAAACGGTGACCCGGGTGCGGGTCATCGCCGCCCCGAAGCTGACCGTGGTGCCCCGGGCCCTGGGCTATGGCCTGGTGCAGCCGGGCAAGACCTGGGACGCCGTGGCGGAAGTGGGCGGCCGGGTGGTGGCCGTGCACCCGGACCTGAAGAAGGGCGCCATCCTGCCGGCCGGCGCCGTGCTGGTGCGCATCGACCCCACCGACTACCGCATCGCCATCGCCCAGGTGGAAGCCAACCTGCGGTCCGTGGACGCCCAGCTGCAGGAACTGACGGTGCGCGAGGCCAACACCCGGGCCTCGCTGGACATCGAGAGCCGCACCCTGGCCCTGGCCGGCAAGGACCTGGACCGCAAGCGCCAGCTGCTGGCCAGCAAGAACGTGTCCCAGGCCGCCGTGGACCAGGAGGAACGCAACGTCCTGACCCGCCAGCAGAGCCTGCAGACCCAGCGCAACCTGCTGAACCTGATCCCCGCCGAGCGAGCCAAGCTGGAAGCCCAGAAGGCCGTCTACGCGGCGCAGCTGGAGGACGCCCGCCTGAACCTGGAGCGCACCGCCATCGCCGCCCCCTTCGCCGGGCGTGTATCGGACGTGCGCATCGAGGATACCCAGTTCGCCGGCGCCGGCCAGGTGCTGGCCACCCTGGACGGCATGGACGTCAGCGAGGTGACGGCCCAGGTGCCCATCGGCCGCCTGATGACCATCGTCGGCCACGGCGCCGCCGGCGCCCTGCGCCCCGAAACGGTGATGGACCAGTTGCCCGACATCCTGTCGCTGACCCCCGTGGTGCGCCTGAACACCGGCGGCCGGATGGTGGAATGGCCGGCCCGGGTGGCCCGCATCAGCGACACCGTGGACCCCAAGACCCGCACCGTGGGCGTGATCGTGGCCGTGGACGGCCCCTATCGCCAGGCCCGCCCCGGCGAACGCCCGCCCCTGGCCAAGAACATGTATGTGGAGGTGGAACTGCGCGGCGCGCCCCGCGACGGCCTGGTGGTCATCCCCCGGTCGGCCCTGCACGGCACATCGGTCTACGTGGTGGACGCTGAAGGGCGGCTGGAGATCCGCGACGTCGCCGTGGGCTTCCTGCAGGCCGACTTCGCGGTCATCGACGGCGGGCTGGCGGCCGACGAGACGGTGGTGCTGACCGACCTGGTGCCGGCCATTTCCGGCATGCGGCTGGAGGCCGACGCCGATGCCGGCGCCCTGGCCGACCTGGCCGACGCCGCCGCCGGCAAGGGGCCCGTCAAATGATCCGCTTCTTCGCCGCCCACGCCACGGCCGGCAACCTGCTGATGATCGGCCTGATGGCCATCGGCCTGTTCGCCGCCAGCGCCGTGAAGCGCGAGACCTTCCCCGACATCCCGGCCCGCGAGATCCAGGTGCAGATCCCCTATCCCGGGGCCACGGCCGAAGAGGTGGAGGACGCCATCTGCCGCCGGGTGGAGGATGCCCTGGACGGCATCAACGGCCTGGAGGAACAGCGCTGCGAGGCCCGCGAGAGCCTGGCCATCGCCGTCGCCAAGATGATCGAGGACACCCCCGCCGACCGCTTCCTGGACGACGTGAAGACCGAGATCGACGCCATCGATTCCTTCCCCGACGACGCCGAACGGCCAGTGGTGAAGGAACTGGGGCGCACGGATTTCGTCGCCTCGGTGGCCATCTCGGGCCCCATGGCGCCGCCCGACCTGAAGGCCTATGCCGAAGCCCTGAAGGACCGCATCATGCGCCTGCCGGGGGTGGCCCAGGTGTCCATCACCGGCTTTTCCGAGCACCAGATCCGCATCGAGGTGCCGGCCACCACGCTGCGCCAGCACGGCCTGAGCGTCGAGGACCTGGCCAATGTGATCGCCCGCCAGAGCGTGACCGTGCCCGCCGGCAGCATCGAGACCCGGGATTCCACGGTGCTGATCCGGTTCGACGACGAACGGCGCACGCCCCTGCAGTTCGCCGACCTGGTGGTGGTGGGGGCCGACAGCGGGGCCGAGATCCGCCTGGGCGACATCGCCACCATCACCGACCGGTTCGAACTGGACGAAAGCAAGTACCTGTACAACGGCGCCCGCGCCGCCCTGCTGGTGGTGGAAAAGGGCAAGGGCGACGACACCCTGGACGTGGTGGACGAGCTGCGCGCCTTCCTGGCCGACGAGGGCCACCGGGCCCCGCCCGGGGTGGTGCTGGAGGTGACCCACGACATTTCCTCCATCGTCCGCGACCGGCTGAACATGCTGCTGCGCAACGGCGGCCAGGGGCTGGTGCTGGTGTTCCTGTGCATGTGGCTGTTCTTCAACCTGCGCTTCTCGTTCTGGGTGGCCATGGGCCTGCCGGTGTCGTTCCTGGGCACCATCGCCATGATGGCCATGCTGGGCTATTCCTTCGACATGATCACCCTGGTGGCGCTGCTGATCGCCGTGGGTTTGCTCATGGACGACGCCATCGTGCTGTCGGAAAACATCGCCGCCCACCGGGGCCGCGGCGCCGGGGTGCTGGAGGCCTCGGTGAATGGGGCCCGCGAGGTGGCGCCGGGCGTCATCTCGTCGTTCCTTACCACCATCTGCATCTTCGGCGGCCTGGCCTTCATTTCCGGCAACCTGGGCAAGATCATGGGCGTGCTGCCGGTGATCCTGATCGCCACCCTGTCGGTCAGCCTGGTGGAAGCCTTCCTGATCCTGCCCCACCACCTGAAGGGGGCGCTGGAGGACTTCGGCCACAAGCCGTCGTCCGTGCGCCAGCGCATCGAGCACGGCATCGACTGGGTGCGCGAGAACCTGGTGGGCCGCGTGGTGGACCGGGCCGTGCAGTTCCGCTACCTGACCCTGGGGGTGTGCGTGGGGCTGATCATCCTGTCGGTGGCCGCCATCGCCGGCGGGGCCCTGAAGTTCCGCCCCTTCCCCAGCGTCGAGGGCGACACGGCCCAGGCCCGCATCCTGCTGCCCCAGGGCACGCCCCTGGAACACACCCAGCAGGTGATCGACAAGGTGATCGCCGCCCTGCACCGGGTGGACGCCGAATTCGCCCCCCGCCAGCCGGGCGGGCAGTCGGTGATCAAGGCCGTGGGCATCGAATACGGCAACAATTCCGAAGCCTCGGAAACCGGCGCCCACGTGGCCACGGTGCACCTGGACCTGCTGTCGGCCGAAGTGCGCCACGCCCGCATGGACGACGTGCTGAACCGCTGGCGCGAGGAAACCGGGGTGCTGCCCGACGTGATCTCGCTGGTGTTCGCCAAGCGCCAGCTGGGCCCGGCCGGGCGGGCCATCGACATCCGCCTGCTGGGCGACGACCTGGACACCCTGAAGGCCGCATCCCGCGACCTGCAGGACTGGCTGCGGTCCTACAAGGGGGTGCGCGACCTGACCGACGACCTGCGCCCCGGCAAGCCCGAACTGAGCATCCACCTGCGCGACGGGGCCACGGCCCTGGGCCTGACGGCCGGCGACATCGCCTCGCAGCTCCGCTCGGCCTTCCAGGGCCGCAAGGCCGACGAGATCCAGGTGGGCAGCGAGTCCTACGAAATCGACGTGCGCCTGGCCGCCTTCGACCGCGACACGGTGTCGGACCTGGACTACTTCACCGTCACCGCGCCGGACGGCACCCAGGTGCCGCTGGATTCCGTGGCCGTGGTGGACAGCGACCGGGGCTATGCCCGCATCCAGCGCATCGACGGCTGGCGGGCGGTGACCATCCGCGGCGACGTGGACACGGCCGTGGCCAACACCGACCTGATCATCCGCGACACCCGGGCCCGCTTCCTGCCCGGCCTGATGCAGCGCTATCCCGGCGTGCGGCCCGACTTCGAGGGAGAGACCAAGGAGATGGGCAAGTCCTTCGCCTCCCTGGGCCGCAACTTCATCCTGGGGCTGCTGGGGGTGTTCCTGATCCTCAGCTTCCAATTCCGCTCCTACGTGGAGCCGGTGGTGGTGATGACGGCCATTCCCCTGGGCCTGATCGGCGTGGTGGGCGGGCACCTGGCCCTGGGGCTGGACCTCTCCATGCCGTCCATGGTGGGCATGGCCTCGCTGGCCGGGGTGGTGGTGAACGATTCCATCCTGCTGGTGCGGTTCATCAAGCTGGAGGCCAGGGAGGGCCTGACCATCGCCCAGGCCGCCTGCCAGGCCAGCCGGCGGCGCTTTCGGGCCATCCTGCTCACCTCGCTGACCACCGTGGCCGGGCTGCTGCCGCTGCTGACGGAAACCAGCCTGCAGGCCCAGGTGGTGATCCCCCTGGTCACCAGCCTGGCCTTCGGCCTGTTCGCCGCCACGGTGCTGCTGCTGTTCCTGGTGCCGGCCTTCTACACCATCCTGGACGACCTGGGCGTCGCCGCCCACGGGGTGGAACGGCCCGGCACGGTACCCGGGAAACAGGCGGCCTGAGGCGAAGACCCGGCCGCGGGGGCCGGGTTTCCCCTTGCCTGTGCGGCGGGCGGCGGGCACACTTCGACCACTTCCCATCACCGGAGCCAGACCATGCGCCGAATCCTCACCCGCCCGTCCGTCCTTGGCCTTGCCGCCGCCCTGGCCTGCGGCGCCGCCCTGGCCGCCGTGCCCGTGACCGCCCAGGCGTCACCCGACAACGGCCTGTTCGAAGTGACGGACTCGCCCCAGGAACTGGAAATCCAGGCCGCCCGGATGATGAAGAAGCGCCTGAACATCGATCCGCAGCTTGTGCCGGTGAACAAGAACGACCCCGAGGACCTGCGCCTGATCGCCGGCTTCAATGCCGATCCCAAGCTGGGCCTGCCCCGCATTTCGGTGCAGATCGACACCAAGGCCCTGGGCCAGCAGGAGGGCAAGACCGTCAGCCGCAGCGTGGCCGTGATCTCGATGCCCGACCTTGAATTCGCCGCCGCCGACCACGGCAAGCTGCTGGAATGGATCAACGCCTGGAACGCCAAGGGCGCGCCCGTGCAGCTGGTGACCGTGAACAACCGCCTGATGGCCACCTACGTGCAGGTCACCTACATCGACGCCCCGCTGTCCGAGGACCAGGTGTTCAAGGGCATGCTGGGCGTGGTGCGGGCCTGGCCGGTGCTGTTCCGCAGCCTGCGCGCCGAAGGGCTGGTCCCGGGCTGATCGGGACCGGACCGGCCGACGGCCGTTGACGAGGGATGGCGCGAAGGGGGGATGGTGGGTGCACTAGGATTCGAACCTAGGACCGACCGCTTAAAAGGCGGTTGCTCTGCCAACTGAGCTATGCACCCGCTGAACCGTCCGCGACGCTTGGATGTGGCGCCCCTGGACAGGCCCCTGGACAGGATCCAGTCACCGGTCGCCGCCGCCCCCGACGAAACGGCCGGAAACGGCGGAAGCCGGACCATAGTGGCCCCCAGAGATGGGGTCAATCCCCATTTGGCTCGCCGGCCGGGGGACGCTGACGGCCCATGCCATAGCGCGTCTTCAGGGCCTCGGCCACGGCCGGCGGCACGAAGGCCGACACGTCACCGCCGTGCTTGGCGATCTCCTTCACCAGCCGCGACGCGATGAGCTGGTAGCGGTCCGACGCCATCAGGAACACCGTTTCCACGTGGGCGTTCAGGTAGGCGTTCATGCCCGCCATCTGGAATTCGTATTCGAAATCCGACACCGCCCGCAGGCCGCGCACGATCAGCGTCGCGCCCATGTCGCACACGAAATCCATCAGCAGGTGGGAAAAGGGTTCCACGGCGATGGAGTCGGCCACCGAGGCCAGGTGCTCGTCCACCTGGGCGCGGACCATGGCCACCCGTTCGTCCACCGAAAACAGCGGCCCCTTGCCGGCGTTCACCGCCACGCCGATGACCAGACGGTCGGTCATGCGCGTGGCGCGCCGGATGATATCCAGATGCCCCTTGGTGATGGGGTCGAAAGTGCCGGGATACACCCCGACAAGCGGTTTCTGCGTGGCCATGACGTTCCCCTGTCGCTCCCGGTCGCCGGGCCGACGGGTCCCGCGCCCCTAGGGCGTGTCGGGCCCCTCGTCCGTTTCCGCGACCGTCTCCTCGCCAGCCTCCCCAGCGGTATCCGGCGTCTCCGCGCCGTTCGCCCCGTCGTCCAATTCACTGTCGTCCGCATCCTCGCCGTCGCCGACGTCGCGCAGGCGCGTGACCGACACGATCCGTTCGCCCTCGGCCACCCGGAACAGGGTCACGCCGCGGGTCGACCGACCCGTCTGGCTGACCTGGTCCAGGGGCACGCGAATCAGCTGCCCCCCGTCGGTGACCATCACCACCTGGTCGCCGGCCATCACCGGGAACGAGGCCACGACGCGGGCCTGGCCGCCACCCCGGCGGCTCAGGTCGATGGCGCCGATGCCCTGCCCGCCGCGCCCGGCGACGCGGTATTCATAGGCCGATGACCGCTTGCCCAGGCCATCGTCGGCGACGGTGAAGATGAACTCCTCCTCCGCCGCCAGGGCCTGGAACCGGGGGTCGTCCAGGCGCGCCGCGTGCTGCTCGTCGCGCCGGCGCTCGTCGTCCCGGTCCGCATAGTCGCTGCCGCCGGCCAGGCGCTTGGCGGCACTGGCCGACTGCAGATAGGCCTCGCGCTCCTGGGCGTCGGCCTCCACATGGTTCAGGCAGGACATGCCGATCACCGCGTCGCCGCGGCCCAGGCGCACGCCCCGCACGCCGGTGGAGGTGCGGCCCGAGAACACCCGCACGTCGATGACCGGGAAGCGGATGCACTTGCCCAGCTGGGTGGTCAGCAGCACGTCGTCGGCCTCGGTGCAGGTGCGCACGCGCACCAGGCGGTCGCCGTCGTCCAGCTTCATGGCGATCTTGCCGTTGGCCTTCACGTTGGTGAAGTCGCTCAGCTGGTTGCGGCGCACGCCACCGGAAGCCGTGGCGAACATCACGTGCAGGTCGCCCCAGGTGTCCTCGTCCTCGGGCAGGGGCATCAGGGTGGTGATGGTTTCGCCCTGGGCCAGGGGCAGCAGGTTGATCAGCGCCTTGCCCCGCGCCTGGGGCGAGCCCAGGGGCAGGCGGAACACCTTCATCTTGTAGACCATGCCGGTGGACGAGAAGAACAGCACCGGCGTGTGGGTGTTGACCACGAACACCTGGCTGACGAAGTCCTCGTCCCGGGTGCTCATGCCCGACCGGCCCTTGCCGCCACGCCGCTGGGCCCGGTAGGTGCTGAGCGGCACCCGCTTCACGTAGCCGGCGTTGGTCACCGTGACGACCATGTCCTCGCGCTGGATCAGGTCCTCGATGTCCTGCTCGAACTCGGCGTCTTCCAGGCTGGTGCGGCGCGGGTCGGCGAACTGCTCGCGCATGTCCACCAGCTCGGCCCGCAGCACCGCCATCAGGCGCTCGCGGGAGCCCAGGATGTCCAGGTACTCGGTGATCTTGTCGCCCAGTTCCCGCAGGTCCTCGGCGATCTTGTCGCGCTCCAGGCCGGTCAGGCGGTGCAGGCGCAGTTCCAGGATGGCCCGGGCCTGGGCCTCGGACAGGCGGTACACGCCGTCCTCCACCCGGTGGCCGGGTTCGTCCAGCAGGGCGATCAGCGGCGCCACGTCGCCGGCCGGCCAGGCCCGTTCCATCAGCCCGGCGCGGGCCTCGGCCGGGTCCTTGGCGGCGCGGATCAAGGCGATGATCTCGTCGATGTTGGCCACGGCCACGGCCAGGCCGGCCAGCACGTGGGCGCGCTCGCGGGCCTTGCCCAGTTCATACACCGTGCGCCGGCGCACCACCTCCTCGCGGAAGGCCACGAAGGCGGCGATGATCTCCTTCAGGTTCATCACCTGGGGCCGCCCGCCGTTCAGCGCCAGCAGGTTGATGCCAAAGCTGGTCTGCAGCGGGCTGTAGCGGTACAGCTGGTTCAGCACCACCTCCGGCTCGGCGTCGCGCTTCAGTTCGGCCACCACCCGCACGCCCTGGCGGTCGGATTCGTCGCGCAGGTCGGAAATGCCCTCGATCTTCTTGTCGCGCACGGCCTCGGCGATGATCTCCAGCAGCCGCGCCTTGTTCACCTGATAGGGGATTTCCGTGGCGACGATGGCGAAGCGGTCCTTGCGGATCTCCTCCACGTCCACCCGGGCCCGCATGACGATGGAGCCCCGCCCCTCGCGGTAGGCCCGATAGATGCCCTGCTTGCCCATGACCAGGGCGCCGGTGGGAAAATCGGGGCCGGGGATGTGGTCGGCGATGATCTCCTCGACCGTGATCTCGGGGCGGTCGATGTAGGCGCAGCAGGCGTCGATCACCTCGCCCAGGTTGTGGGGCGGGATGTTGGTGGCCATGCCCACGGCGATGCCGCCGGCGCCGTTGACCAGCAG
>JAGREA010000184.1 GCA_020446745.1 Rhodobacterales bacterium
CAGCGCCTGCTGCCCCTGTTGGCCGACGGCGGGCGCATCCTGAACGTGTCGTCGGGCCTGGCGCGGTTCGCCCTGCCCGGCTATGCGGCCTATGGCGCCATGAAGGGCGCCGTGGAGGTGCTGACCCGCTACATGGCCAAGGAGCTGGGCCCCCGCGGCATCGCCGTGAACTGCCTGGCCCCCGGCGCCATCGAGACGGATTTCGGCGGCGGCGCGGTGCGCGACAACGCCGACCTGAACGCCTTCGTGGCCTCGGTCACGGCCCAGGGCCGCGTCGGCCTGCCCGACGACATCGGCGGCGCCATCGCCGCCCTGCTGACCGGCGACACCCAGTGGATCACCGTCCAGCTCATCGGGGCCTCGGGGGGCATGTTCCTGTAGGCCACCCTCGCGATGGCGGCGGAGACGGCATGCCGTCTCCGCTGCCTGAATACCCATTGACAACGGGGCCCGGCCGGCTAAATAAATAACTGACCAGTCATTTATTAAATGAGGTCGCCGTGGCCTCCGCCCCCGATAAGTCGCCCGACAAACCGCCCGACACCCCATCCGACAGGCCCGAAGGCGCCCGCCGCTGGCGACGGCGCAAGCACGCCCGCCCGGCCGAGATCCTGGAAGCCGCCATGGCCTGCTTCGCCGAGCGGGGTTTCGCCGCCAGCCGCATGGAGGACATCGCCGCCCGGGCCGGGGTGACCAAGGGCACGGTCTATCTGTATTTCCCGGGCAAGGAGGACCTGTTCAAGGCGGCCGTGCGCGACGTGATCGTGCCCGTCATCGCCGCCGCCGAACAGGAGGCCGCCACCCACGCCGGCAGCGCCGCCGACCGTCTGCGCCACTTCGTCGGACGCCTGGTGGCCTTCGCCGGCGCCGGGCCCTATGGCGCCATCCCCAAGATGATCATCGCCGAGGCCCACAACTTCCCGGCCCTGGCCCGCTTCTATGCCGAAACCGTGGCCACCCGGGGCCATGCCCTGGTCACGTCCGTGATCGCCGCCGGCGTCCGGTCGGGCGAGTTCCGCCCCGTGGACCCCGGCGTGGCGGCCCAGTGCCTGATCGCCCCGGCCCTGCTGGCCCTGATCTGGCGCCACTCCCTGGCGCCCTACAGTTCCGTCGATTTCGATCCCGCGGCCATCGCGGCCACGGACCTGGACATCTTCCTGACCGGCCTTCGGGCCGATCCGCAACCCCAGCCGGACATGCATCCATGAGCCCCAAGCGCCTGATCCCGCCCCTGATCCTGATCGCCGCGGCCGCCGCCGGCGGCGCCTGGTGGTGGCACGCCCACCCGGCGCCCCAGGACGGCCCCCTGGTGGTCAATGGCAACGTGGACATCCGCCAGGTGGATCTGGCGTTCAAGGTGGAAGGCCAGATCGCCACCATGGCCGTGCAGGAAGGCGACCGGGTGGCCCCCGGCGACGTGCTGGCGACCCTGGACACCGGCTATTTCCTGGACACCCTGGACCTGGCCAAGGCCCGCCTGGCGGCCCAGGAGGCCACGGTGGCCAAGCTGGAGGCCGGCAATCGGCCGCAGGAAATCGCCCGCGCCCGGGCCGACCTGGCCGAGGCCGACGCCGAGCTGGCCAACACCCGCAAGACCTTTGACCGGCTGCAGGAACTGGTGAAGACATCGGCCGCCTCGCGCCAGGCCGTGGACGACGCCCGGGGCGCCCTGGACCAGGCCCAGGCCCGTCGCAAGGCCAAGGCCGAATCCCTGGACCTGGCCCTGGCCGGTACCCGCCCGGAAGACATCGCCGCCGCCCGCGCCACCCTGAAGGCCGACCAGGCCACGGTGGCCCTGGCCGAACGACGCCTGGCCGACGCCACCCTGACGGCGCCGGCCGCCGGCACCATCCTGACCCGCATCAAGGAACCGGGCACGGTGGTGGGCTCGGGCACGCCGGTGCTGGCCCTGTCGGTCACCGATCCGGTGTGGGTGCGGGCCTATGTGTCGGGGCTTGACCTGGGGCGCATCCACCCGGGCCAGGCGGCCACGGTGATCACCGACAGCCACCCGGACCGCCCCTACCACGGCCAGGTGGGCTTCATCTCCCCCACCGCCGAGTTCACGCCGAAGACCGTGGAGACCAAGGACCTGCGCACGGGCCTGGTCTACCGCTTCCGCGTGGTCATCGCCGACGCCGACGAGGGCCTGCGCCAGGGCATGCCGGTGACCGTGGAGCTGGACGAAGCCGGGGCCAAGACCCACTAGCCATGCCCCCTCCCCCGCCCCTGCCTCTCGTCGATATCGAGGGCCTGGAAAAACGGTTCGGCGCCGTGACGGCCCTGGACGGCATCACCGCCGCCATCCACCCCGGCCGCATGACCGGCCTGGTGGGGCCCGACGGCGCCGGCAAGACCACCCTGCTGCGCCTGGTCGCCGGGCTGCTGAGGGCCGACGGCGGGCGCCTGTCCGTGTGCGGCGCCGACCCGGGCACCGACCCCGAACGGGTGCACGAAGCCGTGGGCTACATGCCGCAAAGCTTCGGCCTGTACGAGGACCTGAGCGTGGCCGAGAACCTGTCGCTCTACGCCGACCTGCGCGGCGTGGTGGGCGACGCCCGCGAGCGGGCCTTCGACCGCCTGCTGCGCTTCACCGGCCTGGGGCCGTTCCGGACGCGCCTGGCCGGGCGTCTTTCCGGCGGCATGAAGCAGAAACTGGGCATCGCCTGCGCCATGGTCGTCAAGCCGCGCCTGCTGCTGCTGGACGAACCCTCGGTGGGGGTGGACCCGGTATCGCGGCGCGAGCTGTGGGCCATGGTCCAGGACCTGGTGGCCGACGACATCGGCGTGGTGTGGAGCACCGCCTACCTGGACGAGGCCGAACGGTGCGACGCGGTGCTGCTGCTGGACCGGGGCCGCCTGCTCCACGCCGGGCCGCCCGACGCCCTGACCCGGCGCATGGACGGCCGCACCTTCATTCTGCGGGCGCCGCCGGACAAGCGCGTCGCCCAGGCCCGGGCGGCGGCCACGGCCGGCGTGCTGGATGCCCTGATCCAGGGCCCCCACGTGCGCTTGGTGATGGCCCAGGGCGCCGCCCCGCCCGACGGCGCCCACCCCACGCCGCCCCGGTTCGAGGACGCCTTCGTGTCGCTGCTGGACGACGACGCGGCGCCCCATGCCCCGCTGGCCACCCCCACGGCACCCGTGGCCGATCCGGGCGAGGGGGACGTGGTGACGGCCCAGGGCCTGACCCGCCGGTTCGGCGACTTCACGGCCGTGGACGATGTGTCCTTCGCCGTGGCGCGGGGCGAGATCTTCGGCCTGCTGGGGCCCAACGGGGCCGGCAAGTCCACCACCTTCAAGATGATGTGCGGCCTGCTGCCGCCCACGGCGGGCACGGCCCGGGTGGCGGGCATCGACCTGGGTCACGCGGCTTCGGCCGGACGGGCGAAAATCGGCTACATGTCGCAGAAATTCTCGCTCTACGGCGACCTGAGCGTGGGCCAGAACCTGGCCTTCTTCGCCTCGGTCTACGGCCTTAAAGGCCAGGCCCGCAAGCAGGCCATCCGGGGCGCGCTGGAAGGCTACGGCCTGGACACCTATGCCAAGGCCAACGCCCGCACCCTGCCTCTGGGCTTCAAGCAGCGCCTGTCGTTGGCCTGCGCCACCCTGCACCGGCCGCCGATCCTGTTCCTGGACGAGCCCACGTCGGGCGTCGATCCCCTGACCCGGCGGGAATTCTGGGGCCGCATCAACGCCCTGGCCGCCGACGGCGTGACCGTGCTGGTGACCACCCACTTCCTGGACGAGGCCGAATACTGCGACCGCCTGGGCATCGTGTTCCGCGGCCGGCTGGTCGCCGACGGCGTGCCCGACGCCCTGAAGGCCCGGTTCCGCACCGCCGACACCCCGGAACCGACCCTGGAGGACGCCTTCATCGCCCTGATCGAGGCGGAAGGCCGCGAGGACGCGGAGGCGGCGGCATGAGCGACACACCCACCGGCGGCCGCTGGCTCCGGCTCCGCGGCCTGATCGTCAAGGAATCCCGGCAGGTGGCGCGGGACCCCTCCTCCATCGCCATCGCCCTGGTCATGCCCATCGTGCTGCTGCTGCTGTTCGGCTATGGGGTGTCTCTGGATGCCCGCAACATCGGCCTGGCCGTGGTGGTGGACGGCCCCACCCAGGCCACGGAAAGCCTGGTGGCGTCGTTCGAGCGGTCGCCCTATTTCCACGTCACGCGCATCGCCGACCGCCGCACCGCCGAGGCCGGGCTGGTGGCCGGCGACTACCGGGGCGTCATGGTCATCAAGGACGACTTCACCAAACGCCTGGCCCGGGCCCTGGAAGGGGGCGGCGCCGAAAGCGCGCCCATCCAGCTGATGGTGGACGGCACCGACGCCAACACGGCGCGCCTGACCCGGGGCTACGTGGAAGGCGCCTGGGCCACCTGGCTGACCCTGCAGGGCCTGACCGAAGGCGCCGCCACCCGCCTGGCGGTGACGGCCGAGCCGCGCATCTGGTTCAACCCGGAAGTGCGCAGCCGCAACTTCCTGGTTCCCGGGCTGATGGCCATCATCATGACCCTGATCGGCACCCTGCTGACCGCCCTGGTGGTGGCCCGGGAATGGGAACGGGGCACCATGGAGGCCCTGATGACCACCCCGGTCACGGCCCTGGAACTTCTGATCGGCAAGCTGACGCCCTATTTCCTGCTGGGCATGGGCGGCATGGGGCTTTCCGTGGCCATGGCCGTGTTCCTGTACGACGTGCCCTTCCGGGGCTCGTTCCTGGTGCTGGTGGGGGTGTCGGCCGTGTTCCTGGTCACCGCCCTGGCCCTGGGGCTGCTCATCTCGACGGCGGCCAAGAACCAGTTCGTGGCCGGGCAGATCGCCCTGGTGGCGGCCTTCCTGCCGGCCTTCATGCTGTCGGGCTTCCTGTTCGAGATCGGCAGCATGCCCGCCTTCGTGCAGGGCCTTACCTATCTGTTCGCGGCGCGCTATTTCGTCGCCATCCTGCAAACCCTGTTCCTGGCCGGCACGGTGTGGAGCGTCATCCTCCCCAACCTTCTGGCCATGGTGGCCCTGGCCACGGTGCTGCTGCTGATCACCGCCCGGCGCACCACCAAGCGGCTGGAGTAACGGCCATGGGATCCCGCATCCTCGCCCTGGTGATCAAGGAGTTCCTGGCGGTCTGGCGCGACCCCAAGAGCCGCTTCGTGCTGATCGGCCCGCCGCTGATCCAGCTGCTGGTGTTCTCCTACGCCGCCAACTACGACATCATCGAGGCCCCCCTGGCGGTGCTGGACCTGGACGGCGGCCCGGCGGCCCACCGGCTGATCGACGACTTCGACCACTCCGGCGGCTTCCGCGTGGCCCGGCACCTGGACGGCGAGAAGGACATCGCCCCGGCCATCGATTCCCGGGCCGTGTCGCTGGTGCTGGTGGTGCCGGCCGATTTTTCGCGCCGGCTCAACGGCGGGTCGTCGGGGGTGGAGGCCGGCAAGCCCGCCGTGGTGCAGGTGATCGCCGACGGACGGGCCTCCAACTCGGCCCAGGTGCTGATCGGCTATGCCTCCACCATCCTCACCCGGTTCAACGGCGAATGGCTGGCCGCCCATGGGGGCAAGCCGGTGCCGGCGGCCATCATCACCACCAACTGGTTCAACCCCAACCTGGTCAGCCGCTGGTTCATCGTGCCGGGGCTGGTGGCGGTGCTCACCCTGGTGGTGGTGATGGTGGTGGTGGCCCTGTCGGTGGCGCGGGAACGGGAACTGGGCACCTTCGAGCAGCTTCTGGTGACGCCGCTGCGCCCGTTCGAGATCATGGTGGGCAAGACCGTGCCCGGGGTGGTGATCGGCCTGGGCGAGGCCACCCTGGCGGCGGCCATCGCCCACTTCGGGTTCGGCATTCCGTTCCTGGGCAGCCTGCCCCTGTTCTATGGGGCTCTGGTGCTGTACCTGCTGGCGGTGATCGCCTTCGGGCTGATGATCTCGTCCCTGGCCCACACCCAGCAGCAGGCCATTTTGGGGGCGTTCCTGTTCATCGTGCCGGCGATCATCCTGTCGGGCTTCGCCACGCCCATCGAGAACATGCCCGACTGGGTGCAGTGGCTGACCCACGTGAACCCGATCCGCTATTTCCTGATCGTGGTGCGCGGCACGTTCCTGAAGGACCTGCCCCTGGCCGACGCCGTGCACGAGCTGTGGCCCATGGCCATCATCGCCGCCGTGAACCTGAGCCTGGCCGCCTGGCTGTTCCGGCGGCGGCTGTATTGAGGGTCCTAAGGCACCTCCCCCCCTTTACCCGACCGTATCATTTTTGATACAGTCGGGCATGGCCGGACAGGCAAAGCGACTCCAGGCGGTGTTCTACCGGTCCGATTCCGGCGCCGAGCCGGTCCGGGACTGGCTGAAGTCGCTGGACAAGGACGACCGGTTCCGCGTTGGCACGGACATCAAGACGGTGGAATACGGCTGGCCCATCGGGATGCCCACCTGCAAGCCCATGGGGAACGGGCTGTTCGAGGTCCGCACCACCCTGGGCGGTCGCATCGCCCGCGTTCTGTTCTGCATCGCCGACGGCCGCCTGGTGCTGCTGCACGGGTTCATCAAGAAGAGCCAGAAGACGCCGCAACCCGACCTGGACCGCGCCTTGACGCGCAAACGCAAGCTGGAGACACCCCCGTGACCAAGCCCCCCACCCCCCACATGGGTTCGACCCTGGACGATCTGCTGGAAGAAGACGGGACGCTGGCCGAGGCCCATGCCGTGGCCATCAAGCGCACCCTGGCCTGGCAGCTCAGCCGGACCATGGCAGCGGAGAATCTGAGCAAGTCCGAGATGGCCCGGCGCATGCGCACCAGCCGCGCCGCGCTCAACCGTTTGCTCGACCCGGACAATCCGTCCGTGACCCTGCTGACCCTGGACAAGGCCGCCGCCGTGCTGGGCAAGCGCCTGACCGTGGACCTGGTGGACGAGGTGGCCTGAGACCAAAGAAAGAATGGCAGCGCGTGCGGAACGACGCCCGTACGCAAAACCCAGCGCGCGACCGCGCGCCGGCCGGCCAGGCCGCCCCGTCGGAGGCGCGCGCGACGCGCATGGCGTGAGACCAATAAAAGGGAATGGCGGAGAGGGTGGGATTCGAACCCACGGTACCCGCAAAGGTACAACGGTTTTCGAGACCGCCCCGTTCGACCACTCCGGCACCTCTCCGCGGGAAAAGGCGGCCTTCGTGCGCTTTCGCCCACGGCCGCCCGGTCGGGGAGCGCGGAGATTAGCCGAAAGCCCCCCACGCCGCAACCGTCGCGGCACCCCCTTTTTCCGCCCCGCCATGGGCCCCCGGGGGCGCCGGAATCGTTGACATCGCCGGCGCGGCGCGTATAGTGCCGGCTCGCGCGCGGAACAGGCGCGCTTTTTGTGTTGAACCCGCAGTCCGAGGCCGATGCCCATCCCAACGGGGGGACGGGTCGATCCGAAGTTCCCTACCCCCTTGGGGGCCCGGGACGCCACAGGGCGCGAACAAGAAAATGGAAGCAGACCAGCATGTTCGCAGTCATCAAGACCGGCGGCAAGCAGTACCGGGTCGCCAAGAACGACGTGCTTCGCGTCGAGAAGCTTGACGCCGAACCCGGTGCCACCGTCGAACTGAAGAACGTTCTGATGATCGGCGACGGGGACGCCGCGCCCACCGTGGGCACGCCCCTGATCGACCAGGCCGCCGTGTTCGCCGAGGTGGTGGAACAGACCCGCGGCGACAAGATCATCGTGTTCAAGAAGAAGCGGCGCCAGAACTACCGCCGCAAGAAGGGCCACCGCCAGGACCTGACGGTGATCCGCATCACCGATATCAGCGCCACCGGCAAGCCGGCCAAGCAGGCCGCGCCGAAGGCGGAAAAGGCCGAGGCCGCCCCCCAGCCGGCGGCCGCTCCCGAAGCCGAAACCGAAGCCAAGACCGAGGAGTAACCCCCCATGGCGCATAAAAAAGCAGGCGGCAGCTCCCGCAACGGACGCGATACGGCCGGTCGGCGCCTTGGCGTCAAGAAGTTCGGCGGCGAGGCCGTGATCCCCGGCAACATCATCATCCGCCAGCGGGGCACCAAGTACCACCCCGGCTCCAACGTGGGCATCGGCAAGGACCACACCATCTTCTCCCTGGTGGAGGGCAAGGTGTCGTTCGCCAAGAAGGCCAACGGCCGCACCTTCGTCAGCGTGGAGCCGGCGTCCTGACATAGGACGCTCCGGCCACACCGATTTGAAAAGGGGAATGGTCGGCCATTCCCCTTTTTTCGTGCCCAGGATTCCCAGCCATGAAGTTCCTCGACCAGGCCAAGATCTATATCCGCAGCGGTGACGGCGGCGCCGGCTGCGTGTCGTTCCGGCGCGAGAAGTACGTGGAGTTCGGCGGCCCCAACGGCGGTGACGGCGGGCGCGGCGGCGACGTGATCGTCGAATGCGTGGATGGCCTGAACACCCTGATCGACTACCGCTACCAGCAGCACTTCAAGGCCCAGCGCGGCCACCACGGCATGGGCAAGGACCGCACCGGGGCCAAGGGCGACAGCAAGGTCATCAAGGTGCCCGTGGGCACGCAGATCCTGGACGAGGACCGGGAAACCCTGCTGGCCGACATGACGGAAGTGGGCCAGCGCGTGGTGCTGGCCCGCGGCGGCGACGGCGGGCGCGGCAACGCCCAGTTCAAGACCTCCACCAACCGGGCGCCGCGCCAGTCGGAACCGGGCTGGCCCGGCGAGGAACGGTGGGTGTGGCTGCGCCTGAAGCTGATCGCCGACGTGGGCCTGGTGGGCCTGCCCAACGCCGGCAAGTCCACCTTCCTGGCCGCCGTCACCCGGGCCAAGCCGAAAATCGCCGACTACCCCTTCACCACGCTCGAGCCCAAGCTCGGCACCATCGTCATGGAC
>JAGREA010000185.1 GCA_020446745.1 Rhodobacterales bacterium
CCGACTGCACGCTGTTGGCATAGGCCACCAGGCGCCCCAGGGCCGGCAGGGTGGCCCGGCGCATGACCAGCACCACCAGCAGGGCCGCCGTCAGCACCGCCAGCACCAGCACCACGGCCGTGTTGCGGTAATCGGCCCGCAGGGCGGCGAAGGCCTCGTTGGGGAACGACTGGACGATGCTGAGCGCCGGGCCGGCGCCGGCCACGTCCAGGGGCCGGCCGGCCAGCAGCAGGTCGCCGGACCGGCTGATGGTGCCGTGGGGATGGTCCAGCGCCGTGCGCCGCATGACCTCCAGCGCCTCCGAAGACCGCCGCTCGCTGTCGGCGATCACCTGGCCGCGGTAAACGATGCCGATGGTGTCGGCCCCCGAGGCCCGGCGGATGGCCCGGGTCAGGGCCAGGTTGTTGTTGAACAGGATGCCGGCATAGACCTCGCCGACCAGGCCGCCGTCCCAGTCGGACACCACCGGGCGGCTGGTCACGAAGGCCGCCGTGGGGTCGCCCGGGCCCGAACCCTCCACCAGGCGCCAGGCCTCCTCCGCCTGGCCGGTGCCGACGAACCGGGCCGGAATGGTCTGGGTGGACACCCGGGCGGCGCTCACGTCCACCCAGGGGCGGCCCTGGGCGTCGGCCACGAACAGGATGTCGATGTGGCAGTCGGATTCATGTTCGTACAGGCTGGACAGGGACCGTTCCAGCACCGCCTTGTCGCGGCGCGCCACGGCCTCGATGGTGGCCTGCTGCCCGGCCAGCACGGAAACCTCGCCGGCGATCAGGTTCAGGCAGTCGCGGATCAGCAGCTCGGCCACCTTGTGGCGCTGGGCGAAGGTCCGCTCCATGGCCATGTCCACGGCCCGCTGGGCCGTCAGGTAGGTGCCCACGAACAGGACGACCGACACCACTGCCAGGGCCCCCAGGTTCAGGCCCAGCATCAGGGTCGCCAGTTTCAGCGTCCGCCGCGTCATCGTCCCACCGTTCCACGCGCCACCGCCGGACGCCCACGGGTCATCCGGCACACAGTAGGCCAATTTTAGGACGTTCCATCCTATCGCTTCAACGCGCGCCGTCCATGACGACGATCACACACCAAACAGATCGGACAGGGGGTGCGACCGATCAACCAGCCGGCGCATGCGCGCCTCCAGCACGTGGGTGTAGATCTGGGTGGTCGAAATGTCGGCGTGGCCCAGCATCTGCTGCAGGCTGCGCAGGTCGGCGCCGTGGGCCAGCAGGTGGCTGGCGAAGGAATGGCGCAGCACGTGGGGCGACACCCGGGCCGGGTCCAGCCCCGCCAGCAGGGCCAGCTCCTTCAGCACCTGGCCGAACCGGGCCCGGGTCAGGTGGCCGTCGCGACCCCGCGACGGGAACAGGAAACGCCGTGCCGCCGGATCGCCGGGCAGGAACCGGGGCCGGTGGGCCAGGTAGGCGTCCAGGGCCGCCATGGCCGGCTCGCCCAGGGGCACCAGCCGTTCCTTGCCGCCCTTGCCCAGCACGGTGAGGGTGCGGCCGTCCCGCGACCGGGCGGTCAGCGGCAGGCCCACCAGTTCCGAAACCCTGAGGCCGGTGGCGTACAGCACCTCCAGCAACGCCGTGCGCCGGGCCGCCTCGTGGGGCGGGCCCTCGCGGGCGGCGGCCAGCAGCCGTTCCACCTCAACCTCCGACAGCACCTTGGGCAGAGGCCGACCGGCCCGGGGGGCGTCCAGGGCGGCGCTGGGATCGTCGCCGCGCACCCGTTCGGCATACAGGAAGCGGTAGAACTGGCGCAGGGCCGACAGGCGCCGGGCCGCCGTGCGCGGGGCCAGGCCGGCCGCCGCCAGACGCCCCATGTAGTCGCGCAACTGGGCCGTGGTGGCGGCCTCGGGCGCCGTGCCCCGGCGGGCCAGGAAGGCCGACAGGTCGCGCAGGTCGCGGCCGTAGGATTCCAGGGTGTTGGCCGCCGCGCCGCGCTCCACGGCCATCATTTCCAGGAAGGATTCGACGTGGCGGGACATGGGACAGGCGGGGCCTAAAGGCCCGCGGACACGGCGGCCTCCACGGCCAGGCGGCGGGCGTCGGCTTCCAGGCCGGCACTGGCCAGGGCCCGCAGGACGGTGTCCAGGACCACCGGCCCGGCCTGGGCCGGTCCCCCGGCGCCCAGCGCCACCAGGGCCGCCAGGGCGGCGTCGCCCCGTCCCTCGGTCGCATCGGCGGCGGTGGCCGCCACGGCGCCCTGGGGCGGCGGCAGGACATCGATGGCCACCGGCACGGCCCCGGACAGGGTTTCGGGCAGGGCCGTGACGGGCGTCGCGGCCTGTTCGCCGGTCAACACCGGCACGGCGGCCACGGGAGCCACGCCCCGCCGCGACGGACGCGCCAGGTCCCTCAGGCGAGCCCACAGGGCCGGGTGCAGCGGCGCGGCGGCACGGCCCCCGTCGTCGGCCAGGGAACGGATCCACAGGCGTTCCGGCGGCGTTTCATCCAGGGCCGCGAACAGGGTCAGCAGCCTGGACAAGGAGGCTTGCGGGACGATGACGGGGCCGTCCCCCGTACCGCCGGCCGTCCGCTCCGCCATCCGCTCGGCGGACTCGCCGGCCAGACGATCGGCCAGGGCGTCCCAGTCCCAGTCGCCCGGGTCGCCGGCACCGGCCACGCGGGCCAAGGGCGCCAGGGCCTGGCGGGCCTGTTCCAGGTCCGGATCGCCCGGCGCGGTGCGGCGCAGCACCAGCACCCAGTCGGCGGCCGCCGCCGGATCGCCTGACACGATCAGGGCCCGGGCCGCCACGGGGGCGAACCAGGCCAGGGAATCGGTGGCCGAAAGCGTGCGCAGAAGGCCGCCGAAGGCGGCGGCGGCGGCACCGTAGCGGCCGTCGGCGCGGGCCATCTCCAGGGCCGTGGCCATGGCCTCGGCCTTGGCCGTGGGCACGGTTTCGGCCCGCGCCGCATGGTACAGCAGGGCCCGGGCCAGGGGGCCGCCCTCCTCTTCGGCCCGGGTGACGGGGCTGGCCCGTTCCTCGGCCGTGAAGGCCGTGGCGGCGTACGCACCGGCCAGCCCCCCGGCGTCCAGGGTGCCGGCGGCAAAAGCGCGCTCGGCGGCATCCAGGCGGCGGTCGGACGACAGGGCCGCGTGGCCGGCCACGGCGGCCAGGTGGGCCGGATCGCCGCTGGCCATCAGGCTGTCGGGCAGGGCCACGTCGGCGGCGCGGAGCATGGCCAGATGCAGGGGCGTGGCGGGGACCAGGCCGTTCAGGTCCACGGTCTTGTCGCGCAGGGCCCGCAGCAGCAGGTGGAAGGCCGGGTCGTCGTCGCCCAACTCGCGCAGCAGGGCGGCGCCCAGGGCCGCCTGGTCGTGGCGGCCGGCCTGGGCCTGACAGAACACTAGGCCTTTCTGCCAAAAAGCGTCGGCGTCTCCCTCCACCCGGTTGGCCACCAGGGCGCAGAACCGGGGCAGATCGCCAGAGCGCAGGCGCAGGTCCGCTTCCACCCGATTCAGATGACTGCGGCGCAATTGTGCCGGCGCCGCGTCCAGCAGGCGGGCGGCGCCGTCCAGGTCCCCCAGTTCGGCCAGCAGGCGCAAACGCTCGGCCAGCAGGCCGCCAGGCTCGCCCTGGCCCCGGGGGGCCGTGGCGGCGGTCAGCAGCAGGCGCCGGGCCAGGTCGCGCTGGGCCGGCGAGGCCACGTGGGTGGACAGGCGCGGCAACAGGGCATCCACCCAGGCCCGCGACACGCCGCGCCACATGTTCACGCCCAG